>QHXD01000071.1 GCA_003223895.1 Acidobacteriota bacterium | reverse complement strand
GTGGATCGAAAGCCTCGCTTTCACGGTTCTGTTCGTCCTGATTTTCACCAATTACATTGCGCAGGCAACACAGGTGCCGACCGAATCGATGAAGCCAACCATTATGGTGGGCGACCACTTCTTCCTTGATAAGATCGCGTTCCCCGCAAACTATCCGGCTGTGGTGCGCCCCTACTTGCCGCACCGGTCCATCCGGCGGGGTGACATCATTGCGTTCAAGTCACCGACCGACGGGAATATCCCCTTTGTGAAGCGTGTCATTGGAATGCCCGCTGACACGGTGGAAGTTCGGAACAAAAATCTCTTTATCAACGGGGACCGGTTGGATGAACCCTATAAAATCCATGTCGATTCCACCGTTTACAGCCAGGACCCGTGGACGCCCGAAGAGCTGAAGGTGCGCGACAATTACGGACCTGCGACCGTTCCCGCCAACCGTTACTTCGTCATGGGCGACAATCGCGACAACAGCAATGACAGCCGTTACTGGGGTTTTGTAACGTGGGACGAAGTCATTGGCAAGCCTCTTTTTATATACTGGTCATACGAAAGCGATCCGTACGTGCCCGGTGAGAAATCGATCCGCGAATGGCTCTACAGCTACGGTTCTATCGCCATTCATTTCTTCAACCGCACGAGGTGGTTTCGAATCGGAACTCTGGTTGACTGAGGATCTCATGCAGGAAACAGCTGAAAGAGACGTAACGAAATTTCGTTGGGACGACATTCCGGAAGAACCACTGAATCCTTTGCTTTCGCGGAAGCTCATTACAGGCGACCGGATCATGATGTCGCATGTAATCCTGAAGAAGGGGAGCGTCGTGCCGGCTCATAAACACGAGAACGAGCAGATCACGTATATCCTCCGCGGGACACTCAAGTTCGAGGTTAACGGAAGAGATATCGTTCTTCGGGAAGGGGATGTCCTTCATATTCCATCCAATGTGGTCCATTCCGCCGTGGCGCTGGAAGACACCCTCGACCTCGACGTCTTCTCTCCACCTCGACAAGACTGGCTCGACGGAACCGACCATTACCTGAGAGGCAAGTAATGCCGCTGCAGATCGCCAAGGCTGTTTTTCCGGCTGCAGGACTCGGCACGCGCTTTCTGCCGGCGACGAAAGCTCAGCCGAAGGAAATGCTTCCGCTCGTGGACAAGCCGCTCATTCAATACGTCATCGAGGAAGCAGTCGCGTCGGGAATTCGGAATATAACGATCATTACGGGCCGGGGAAAGAATGCGATCGAAGATCATTTCGATGTTTCGTATGAACTCGAGCACGTCCTGGAATTACGAGGTAAGCAGGACCAGCTGAACGAAGTGCGGCAGATTTCGAACATGATCAATTTTTCCTACGTGCGTCAAAAGGAAGCATTGGGTTTGGGCCACGCTATCCTGGTCTCGCGCGATGCCGTCGGCAACGAACCGTTTGCCGTGATGCTGGGAGACGACATCATCGATTCGGAGGTCCCGTGCCTGCGGCAGATGATGGACCTGTTCGAAAAACTTCAGGCTTCCATCATCGCGACGTGCGAAGTGCCGAAGTCGGAGATTTCTCATTATGGTGTGATTCGCGGATATCCGGTGGACGGGTTCAACGGCCGCGTCGTCCGGGTCCAGGATGTGGTTGAGAAACCGTCAGCCGCTGAAGCGCCGTCCAACCTTGCCATCATCGGCCGATACATTCTGATGCCCGAAATCTTTGGCGTCCTCGAAAAGACGGCATCCGGTAAGGGCAACGAAATCCAGCTGACCGACGCCATCCGGCTTCTGCTCGAACAGCAACCCGTCTACGCATACATGTTCCAGGGCACACGCTACGATGCCGGGGACAAACTCGGGTTCCTCAAAGCCACAGTCGAATTCGCCCTCCGCCGCGCCGACCTGGGCGCCGAATTCAAGCAATACCTGAAATCTTTGAAACTGTAGATTCTCTAGCTGCAGATTACGCGAATTACGCGGATAAATGAGAACAAAACGAGAGCGCCCCAGTTCGTGTGAACCGGGGCGTCTACTGCAATGGCAGGAAAAAAGAAATCAGGAAGAATAAATGTAATAAGCGGGGCTGTTGCTAGGAGAACAGCGGATAGTTTGACTGGACTTTAATTGGAGAGTTCTTTGCATTTGCATCCTTGTTTGGTCGACCGTCATGGCCGACCACCAAACAAATAATTCTAGTCGCCCAGCCATTTCTGTCAATACTTAGTTTGGCATGGGTACGCTTTACGTCGTTGCGACGCCGATCGGAAATCTGGGCGATATCAGCAAGCGGGCGCTCGAGGTCCTGAACGAAGTGGATCTTATTGCTTGCGAGGACACGCGGCAGACGATAAAACTTCTGAATCATTTTGGAATTCAGAAGCCCCTGACGAGTTACCACGAATTCAACGAAGAGAAGAAAGCCGGCGAACTATTGAGCCGCCTGAGCAACGATCGTAGTGTGGCTATCGTTTCGGATGCCGGAACGCCGGCGATCTCCGATCCCGGTTATCGCGTCGTTCGGCTGTGCCGCGAGCGCGGTGTTCCCGTCATTGCGATACCGGGGCCGAATGCCGCGATCACCGCCCTTTCGGTTTCAGGTTTGCCTTCCGACGAGTTCATGTTCGCAGGTTTCCCGCCGGCCAAAAAGAATGCGCGAAGAGAAAAGCTGATGTCGCTGGCCAACGTCAGGTGCACGTTGATTTTTTACGAAGCGCCACATCGGATTGACGACATGCTCGAAGACATGCAGGACGTGCTGGGTGACCGCGAAGTGTCTATCGCGCGGGAGATTACTAAGGTTCACGAGGAACACCTGTTTGGAAAGCTCTCGCAGCTGCGCCCGCAGGTAAAGGCGTTGGGCGAGTTCGTGATCGTGGTGTCCGGTGCGACGGAAACCCGCCAGGCACCCTTGACGCGAGAGGCGGTCCTCAAAACTCTGGGCATGAGCCGCAATCAGCTCTACGATTTGTTTTTCAAGAAGTAGGGGAATTAGCCGCGAATTACGCGGATGGGCGCTCCAGATTGTCGCACACGACTGCCGGGAGCGAGAGCGCGCCCATCCGCGTAATTCGCGGCTAATTCCCCTACTTGTGTTTACGACCCCGTGTTTCAAAGCAGCGTTTCGTCGAGGGTTGCGCCGGCTACCGGTTCTGCCGCACCGTTCGAAGGAAGGTCCTGGTCTTCACCCTTGAGGAATTCCTGGAACTTTTCCGGGGACCCACCGAAAAAGTTTTCGAGCAGCTTCTTCACCGCGTCGTCACGAACATCGGCGTACCGGATGGCAGGCTCATAGAAATGGGTCCGGGACCGGAGTTTGCGCGTCAGAAAGCCTTTGCGGTAGAGCCTGTCCATGATGGTCATGACGGTCGTATAGGCGAGCTTGCGGGAAGGACGGATGGCTTCCTGAACATCGCGCACGGAGATCGGCGGGCCGCTCCAGACGGCCTTCATGATGTCCAGTTCCAACGGGGTGAGCGTCATTCCACTGCTCCCGATCCCAGGAGTTCGATCATTTCATGCGCTCCTTCCTTGCTGGGCGCATGCGATGGAATGGAGCGGACACGAAGGGTGAGTTTACGCCGCGGGAATCGAATGGAAATCGTGTCGCCAACCCGGACTTCGCGACCGGCTCTGGCTTCCTGTCCGTTCACGGTAACTCGCCCCGCATCGCATGTCTCCTTTGCAAGCGTGCGACGTAGGATCACGCGGCTCCACTTTAGGAACAGATCGAGACGCATCCGGTCCATCTCAACTTCGGCAAGGGGCACGCGAGCGGATTATTTCTGAGTCTCTGCGTCGGAGGCTTTGGCTGATTTAGGAGCTTCGCCGGTATCCACGTAGCCTGGATAGACTTTGATGAAGCCGTCTTCCCTGAGCTTGGTCAGGTATTCACGAATCTTGGGATCCACGCGCTGCCGGAACAGAATGTCCTGGATTTCTTTCTGAGCCAGTTCGAATGGAAGAACTCCACCGGCGTGTTTGTCGTCCAGTTTGAGAACGACGAACCCGTAAGGCATTGTCAGCACGTCCGTGGTTTGACCCTTTTCCAGCTTCAACGCCTCATCCTCCAGGCTCTTGTTCAGCTGTCCCTTCTCGAAGAAACCCAGGTCACCACCCTCCTGCGCCGTCTCGGCCTCCGAGAACTTCTGGGCCACTTCTGCGAAATCATCGCCTTTCTTTACTGCGGCCAGCGCTTCTTCGGCTTTCTTCTTCTGGCTTGCGATTTCCTCAGGACCTCTGTTCTCGGTGTAGACGGCAATCATGCGAATGCGCATGCCTTCAGGACGGTCAAAGTCCTTCTTGTGCTCGTCGTAATACTTCCGCATGTCTTCAACCGTGATGATGACTTTGCCGTACACTTCACGGCCGAGAACCTGGCCGGTGAGATACCGGGTCTTGATCTCCTGCTTGAACTCGTCGAGGTCGTTACCCTGCTCGCTGATCGCCTTGTAAAGCGCTTCCAGCGATTCAAACTTGTACTCCTGCCGCATCCGCTCCAGGGTTTTGATGAGTTCCAGATCGGCCGTCATGTCCATTTCCTTGGCCTTCTGCAACAGAAGAGCCTGATCGATCAGATCCCGGAGCTTGTTCTTCGACTGTTCCGCAAACGCCTGCTCGAGCTGGGGCCCTGAAAGTCCCGCTCCCTGGGGGGCAGGCTTCGACAGACCGTCACGAAGCCGTACCAGCTCCCGGTCCAGTTCGGATTTCAAAATAATGTCGCTATTTACGAGGGCTACGATCTGTTCGACCGTCTTTGTCTGGGCCAGCGACATACCCGAACATAAAAGAATGATCGCGGCTAGCATGGCCAGGCCGGTCCTGTAAATCATGTCGTTCTCCGTCGTGAAATCTTATCACGCTATCTCGCGCAGAATGTTCTCAATACTGCTAAACAGGTCGGCGCGGCTGGCACCGGGCTTGAAGCGCAGCGTGGCCGGTGGCGCGAAGGTCAGGCTTTCGCTGCTTCCCACAAGTTCAACGATCCGCTCAGGATCGACGCGGGCCGTCTCGTGAAACTTGATGTCGATGCCCTGGACCGTCCGGTCGATGGCCGTCACGCCGCGGGCCCGCCCCAGAATTCGAAGCCGCCCATATTCCAGTAAGTTTCGCACCGGCAAGGGCAACTCGCCGAACCGGTCTTCGAGATCGCGATAAAGGTTATCCACCTCGGCTTCGTTGCGCGTGGACGCAATCTGCTTGTAAATGCGCAGGCGCTGAAGCTCCTCCTCGATGAAATCGGCCGGGATCTTCAAATCCACCTTGAGATTGATCGCCGTCTCCACTTCCGGCTGAACTTCGCCCGTTCGGACCTCCGCGATTGTCCTTTCCAAAAGCTGGCAATACAGATCGAATCCGATTGCCTCGATGTGACCGTGTTGCTGGCCCCCGAGCAGGTTGCCTGCTCCCCGTAACTCCAGATCCAACGCAGCGATACGGAATCCCGCTCCCAATTCGCTAAACTCCCGGATCGCGGCCAGGCGGCGCCGGGCAATCTGGGTCAATGTTTCATCAGACGGAATCAAAAGGTACGCGTAAGCACGGCGATTGGATCTGCCTACCCTACCGCGGAGCTGGTAGAGCTGGGACAGCCCGTACCGGTCCGCCCTATTGACGATCAGCGTATTGGCCAGGGGGATGTCGAGGCCGTTTTCGATGATGGTTGTAGCGACCAGAACATCGAACTCGTGATGCATGAACTTGGTCATGACCGCCTCGAGTTGTTTCTCTCCCATTTGCCCATGCGCGACGCCGACGCGGGCCTTCGGAGCGATCTTTTGAATAAAGTTCGCCAGCGAGTAAATCGATTCCACCCGGTTATGAACAACGTAAACCTGGCCGCCACGCTCCAGTTCGAAATCGATCGCGTTCTCGATAACCGTGGGTTTGAACTTCACCACCACGGTTTGGATCGCGAGCCGGTCCCGGGGAGGTGTTTCGATGACGGACATGTCGCGCAGCCCGCTCAGCGCCATGTTCAGGGTACGCGGAATTGGCGTCGCGGTCATCGTCACGACGTCGACCTGCTTCTTAAGGTGCTTGAGCCGCTCCTTATGAGCGACCCCAAAGCGCTGTTCTTCATCGACGATCATCAAGCCGAGGTCGTGAAACTTAATGTCTTTCGAAAGAAGGCGGTGCGTACCGATGACGATGTCGACTTTACCGGATTCGGTATCCGCGAGAATCTTCTTCTGCTCCTTCGGCTGAACAAACCGGCTCAGCATGGCGATCGTTACGGGAAATGCCGCGAACCGTTCTTTGAACGTCTCGAAGTGCTGATAACTGAGCACAGTAGTCGGCGTGAGCACGGCGACCTGCTTTCCGTCTCCCACGGCCTTGAACGCGGCGCGCATGGCAACTTCCGTTTTGCCATATCCGACGTCACCGCATACGAGACGGTCCATCGGCATCGGCGATTCCATATCGCGCTTGATGTCGGCGATGGCGACGAGCTGGTCCGGCGTTTCTTCGTACTGAAAGGCCTCTTCGAATTCTTTCTGCCACTCGCTGTCGGGAGCAAAGGCATAGCCGCCGGCGATCTTTCGTTCGGCATAAAGCTTGAGCAGTTCTTGAGCCATGTCGCGAATGGCCCGCTTGGCGCGGGTCTTCCGTGCAATCCAGGTTGTGCCGCCCAGCTTGTCGAGCTGTGGCTTCGCGCCCTCCGTCGATGAATACTTCTGAATGAGGTCCAGCCGCTCGAGAGGCACATAAAGTCGATCACCGCCCTGATAGAGCAGGACCATGCACTCCTTTTCGTGGACGAGCGTCAGTCCGTTGTATGTCCCGATGCCGTGATCGATGTGGACGACGTAGTCTCCGGGCTTCAAATCCTGAAGATCGGAGAGGAATGAAGATATCTTCTGCCGGCGGCGATGGTGCTGCGAAACGTGTTCGGACTCATCAAAGATGTCCGTCTCGGCATAGATCTCGAGACCGGCGTCGGGGAGCCGAAATCCCGAGGAGAGCTTCCCGAGACCGACGATCGGCACCGTAGCTTCGTCAATCGCCTTCAACGGCTGCTCGCCGAATTCCGAGCGGAATGGGACCCCGTACTCGTGGAGAATGTCGCGCAGCCGCTCGGCCATACCCACAGTGCTTCCGAGCAGAACCACGTGCCCGCCTTCTTCATGGGACCGCCGGGCGGCTTCCGCCATGTCTTTGATGCGCCCGTGAAATTTCTCGCTCGGCTGCCCTTTGACAAAGTAGGACGCACTCGTAGCGCCGATTTCTTCGAGACTCAGAGACCGGTGCTTGGCCGCAATGGTTTTAAGGCCGTCGGGCGAAACGAAGATTTCGTTCGGCGGCAATGCAACGCCGCCGGCATTTCGCGTCTGGTCGAATCTTTGCTCGAGAGCGTTGAAAAACTTCTGATGCAGCTCGCTTAGGATCTCCGGCTCATCGAAGACGAGCACGGCAGGATCGGCATAGTCCAGAATCGTCGATTCGACAGGCTGAACGATCGGCATCAGATACGCTGCGCCAGGAAATAGTTCTCCGTTGTCGGCGAAGACGAGCTTATCGTTCAAATCTTTTTGAAATGCTTCGTCGTTCCAATGCTGGCGCGCCGTGCCACCCCATTGCCGAAGCATTTCGCGGCTGATAACCACGTCCTGCATTGGAAGGATGTCGATGTGCTGAACCGGTCCGCGAGACCGCTGGTCGTCGAGATCGAACTGGCGGATGGAGTCCACGCTATCGCCGAAAAACTCGATGCGAACGGGATTGCGCATGAGCGGTGAGAACACGTCCACGATTCCGCCGCGGATCGAAAACTCGCCGGGTCCGCCCACCGGTTCCTGGCGCAAGTAGCCGGCGCTGGTCAGGTGCTCCATCAGTAAATCTTGCGAGAGATCGTCGCCGACTGAGACATGCAGGCTGTAGGTATCAAACTGAGACGGCGAAGGAAGCCGGGTACCCAACGATCGGATCGAAGCCACCACAATATCGACCTGCTTGTTCCGGAGCCGCCAGAGTGTGGTCGCACGCGCCTGCTGGATATCCGCATGCGGTGTCAGGCCGGCATATGGATCCGTCTCCCAGGCCGGGAACGGGCATACCCGGTTGTATCCCCCGGCGTTAAGTTCGCCATGAAAATAAGCGATATCGGCCGCGAGCGTCTCTACACCCCGGTCCTGAGGCGTGACGACGATGAGGGGCCGGCGCAATGACTGCCAAAGACCGGCAAGGAACAAAGCCCGGGCGCTTCCGGAAAGACCCGAAACGACGACATTCGAGTCGCCACGGAGAGTGTCCGATGCGATTCGGCGAAAGTCAGCAACATCGGAAATGCGCGAGATGATTTTAGGAATTCGTTTTTCGAGGATTTCCATAGCGAGCGACGACGCGTTCGATGATGCCGGTTGTGGATTGGCCTTCCAACAGAGGAAGCGCAACCACCTTGCCACCCCAGCCTTCGACTTCGGCCCGACCCACAATACCATCGAGACCCCAGTCTGCGCCTTTCACAAGAACGTCAGGGTGAATCTTCAGGATTGCCTCGAGCGGCGTGTCCTCGTCAAACGTGCACACGAAATCGACCATTTCAAGACCCGCCAGCAGTTCGGCTCGCTCTTCCTCACCGAGAATGGGACGGCCGGGACCTTTGATGCGCACGACGGAACCGTCAGTATTGATGGCGACGACCAGGATATCGCCCAGGGCGTGCGCTTGCCTCAGAAGATCGATGTGTCCGGCGTGCAGGAGATCGAAGCAGCCGTTACTAAAGACGACCTTCTTGCCGGCGGCCTGAAGGCGGCGAACCTCTTCTGAAATATGGTCGAGGGAATCAATTCGTGCGGGCATGGCTTACCGGACGCGGGCTAAAGCCCGCGACTACATTTAGGTCAGAACGTCGTCCCCGAATGTAGTCGCGGGCTTTAGCCCGCGTTTGAATGCTTCCGTAAGCTAGTATAGCATCGGGTTATGAGCCGCCTTTGGCTGGCAGTCGCATCAGCAGCGGTCTTCCTGCTCGCCTGGACACAGTCTTATGCACTTGAACCCCGGCGGGAATCCGGCATTTTCCAGATCGATCCACCCACACCTTATATTCATTACTTGCCCTCGAGTACCCCTCGCGGTCGTGTGCTGGTGGTTCACGGCCTCGACGTCAGCAAGGAGATCATGCAGTCCACATCAGCAGCCCTTGCCGACGGAGGTTTCGAAGTCTACAACATCGACCTGCCGGGTCACGGGAATTCGCCAGTGGGATTCCAGGCGCTGCTGGCCGAGCAGGCGATCCAGAATGTGCTGGCACAGATCGGCGAAGACAGCATCGTTCTCGGGCACTCGCTTGGTGGAGGTTTATTGCTCGACCTCTCCGCCACGCGCCACTTTTCAACAATGGTATTGCTCGCGCCGGCTCCAACATTTGTGCCAAAGATCCATGCGGATCGAGCGTTGATAGTTACCGGCACGTTCGATATTCCAAAAATCCGGACGTCTGTTCCGTTCCTCGCGGATGTCGGCGCCCCAAACGTCGAGTGGTGGTGCCTTCCGTGGGGAGGCCACGGCACGCCGATCCTGAGCCCCGTCCATATTCGTCATGTGGTCGAGTGGGTTGGAGGCGATGGACAAAACGTTCGGAGCTCGGCGCGCCTGATCTGGATCAGTGTGATGTTCATCGCCGGCGTCGCCCTGGGGGCCACGCTCATGCCGGGCCGGGAACTCAAGACACAGCCACTGCAAATTCCAGCTACTTTGGTCCGCTATGCCGCAGCCTGTGGTGTAGCGATCCTGATTCTGAAAATTGTGGTTCCGTTGGCCTGGCTCCGGTTGTTTACAACGGATTACCTCGTCAGCCTGCTTCTCACGGCTGGAATTCTTCTTTGGGTCCAGGAGCGTCGTTCCCTTCAAATTGATCCCATCGCAATCCTGAAAGCCATCGGGGCGGCCGCGTTCGTCATTTTTGTCCTGGGATTTGGCGCGGGATCTCAGGTGCTGCACATGGCACTTTCAGACGGGAGATGGTGGCGGTTTCCATGCATCGTCGTGGCCGGTCTGCCGCTGCTGACTTTCGACGAGGTGATGATCCGCAGAATCGATGCGCAATGGAAACGATTAGCCGTGGCGATCATCACGCGTGCGGTGCTGTGGGCTTTTATCGTGACGGGCGTTCTTCTACTGAACCGCGCCGATGCGTCCCTCATATTGATAGCGCACTTCATAGTATTGTTCTGGATCTTGCTCTGGTTTGCAGCCGGCATCGTTTACAGGCACACGCAGGATCCCCTCGCCACCGCAATTTTCGCGGCAATAGTGCAGGGATGGGCGTTCGCGGCCTGGTTTGTTACGATCTGAACAATTTCGGAGACAATCATGCGACTTGTTGCATCAGTGTTGATGCTTCTCCTTCTGCAGGTGGCGCCTTCAAAGCCAAAGCCGGTCGAATATAAGGAAACCAGGCTGCCGAACGGCCTCACCGTCATCACGCATGAGGATCACTCGACCCCGGTTATCAATGCTCAGATCTGGTATCACGTGGGCTCGAAAGACGAGAAACCGGGCAAGACGGGCTTTGCGCATCTTTTCGAGCATTTGATGTTCAAAGGCTCCGCACACATCAAGCCCGAAGAGCACGACAAGATCATCACGAATGCCGGCGGCGTCAGCAACGCTTACACGCAGGATGACGTGACCGTCTACTGGGAAACATTTCCAGCCAACTACCTCGAAAAGATTTTGTGGATGGAAGCCGATCGCATGGCCACGCTGGATGTCTCGGAAGAAAATTTCAAATCCGAGCGCGAAGTCGTGAAGGAAGAGCGGCTGACGCGAATCGAAAATCCGCCGTACGGAGATCTGCTGGAGTTGCTATACGACAACGCCTACGACGTTCATCCCTACAAACACATCACCATCGGCAGCATGGCAGACCTGAATGCAGCAACGATCCAGGACGTGCGCGAATTCTACAAAACATACTACGTTCCCGATAACGCAACTGTCGTCCTCGCAGGCGATTTCAAAGCGGATCAGGCACTGGATGAAGTGAAGAAATACTTTGGCGACATACCTCGGGGGCAGACACCTATCGTCCGCTCCACTGCAAAAGAGCCACCACACGACAAGGAACGCCGCATCTCGCATCCAAAGGCCGTACCCCTGCCCGCTTACGTGGCTGGATACTACATACCGGCGGATGGAGATCCCGATTCCTATCCACTCACGATTGCATCCAACATTCTGTCGGCAGGGCGAAGCTCGCGCATTTACAAATCGCTTGTTTATGACAAACAACTCGCCATTCAAGCCGACGCCAGCGGCAACTTCACGGAAGACCCGAACCTGTTGTTCGCAATTTTGATCATGAATCGCGGCGCTTCCATTGCGGAAGGCGAGAAGGCGCTCAATGCGGAGCTGATGCGCTTGACCACCGAACCTGTCAGCGACATGGAACTCGAGAAAGCAAAAATCAAAATGCGCGGGGAATATGCCTTTGGCCGGGAATCCGTTCAGGAGAAGGCACAGTCGCTGGGTCACGCAGCCGTGATCCATCGTGATACCGCCACCGTGAACAAGGAATACGAACTGTTCATGAAAGTCACGAAAGAGGACATCATGCGTGTTGCAAAGACGTACTTTCGTCCTGAAAACAGGACAGTCCTTGTAGTGACTCCACAGGCCACGAAGTAGGCGCCGGCTTTAGCCGGCGTTCCTCAACTGGAGGTCGGGTGAAGAAGTATTTCGGACTTATCGGACTTTTCTTACTGGCTTCATGTTCGGCGAAAGCAGACAAGCAATCGGCGCCGGAACCCAAGCCTCTGGCGAGGGTTGACTTTCCAACATATGAAAAACGGGTCCTTCCGAATGGGCTGACGGTATATGCGCTCGAATATCACGAACAGCCGGTCGTTTCACTCCGGCTGATGATTACAGCGGGCGCAGACAATGATCCGGCGAACCTGCCGGGAGTGGCCGCATTTACGGCGGATCTTCTCAACAAAGGCACGAAAACGAGGACGGCGACGCAAATTGCCGAAGCCATCGACCAGGTTGGCGGCAGCGTGGAAGCGTCGGGAGACATGGAAAGCACGGTGATATCCGCCAGCGTGTTGACCGACAGCGTCGGACTGGCGTTCGAACTTATGACCGACGTCCTCATGAACCCCGCTTTCGCCCCAGCGGAGCTTGCCAGGGCTCAGCAACAGTCGTTATCCAACCTCACAGCGAATATGGAAGATCCGGATTTCATCGCCGATGCCGTGTTTGACCGCGTGATCTATGGACCTCATCCTTATGGTCACCTTACAAGCGGCACATTGACGTCGATTCCAAAGATGAAGCGCGAGGACCTGGTTCAGTTTCACGACAAATATTACGCGCCCAATATTTCAGCGCTTGCCATCGTCGGTGACCTTTCGACGGCCGACGCGTTCAAACTTGCCGAACAATGGTTTGGATCGTGGACGAAGAAGGACGTCCCGCGGCCCCAGAATCCCGAGGTTCCGAAGATGGAAGGGCGGCGGATTGTTGTTATCGACAAGCCCGATGCCGTGCAGACTGAAATACGAGTGGGCCACACGACGGTCCCTCGTAAAGACCCGGATTATTTCAACGTACTCGTGGCAAGCTATGTCCTGGGCGGCACAGGTTCCGGCCGCTTGAGTCAAACTCTTCGGGTCGAGCGCGGCCTCACCTATGGCGCTTATGCCTCCATTCAACCACGGAAACGACCCGGCAGTTTTTATTCGACGACGGATACTCGCACCGAAAAGACCGCCGAAGCGCTGAATCTCGTGTTAGGTGAACTTCAAAAGCTTCGGGACAGTGAAGTCCCTCCCCAGGAACTGCAGAATGCAAAATCGTACCTCATTGGAAGCTTTCCACTGAGCATCGAAGTCCCCAACGACCTGGCCACTCGCCTGACCACCGTCTTTCTTTATGACCTGGGCGACGATTACCTGAAAACCTACCGCGACAAGCTCGCCGACGTCACCGCAGGCGACGTCCTGCGCGCTGCCAGGGACAAGATCTCAGCAGACAATACGGCTGTCGTACTTGTAGGAAAGGCGGACGATTTCAAGAAGCAACTCGAGGGACTGGGTAAGGTCGAGATCATCCCCATAAAGAAGGTCGACCTGGATTCGCCGAATCTGACACGATGAACCCTGGGACCTGCATCGTTCAACCTCCGGGACCCTCACCGCTCAACCCTAGACCCGTATCGTTCAACCTCCGGACCCGCATCGTTCGACCCGCATCGTTCAACCTCCGGACCCGCATCGCTCACCCTCCGGGCCCGCATCGTTCGACCTCCGGACTTGCATCGTTCAACCCCCGACCTGCATCGTTCGACCTCCGGACTTGCATCGTTCAACCTTCGGACCCGCATCGCTGAGCAGTCGGGCTATGCCTCGCTAGAGCTCCGCCAGTGCCTGGCTCAACAATTCACCGCCACGCTTCAAGACGGATTGCCGCCACGACTCGTCCGCGGGGCAGAAGATTTCCCTCAGAACCGTCTTCGCCGGATGACCAGACCGGCCGTCGTCATAATAGTGGGCACGGTTTTCCTGCCGCAAAGCCTGGAGGACCTTGACAGGACCATACGTTCCGAATTCCTGACGCAGGAAATCGACGTGGGCACCGCGTAGTACACGGAAAATCATGGACTCCAAAGCCCCGCGGACCTGATACGCGGGACTTTCATGGGGGTCCGAACGCGTGACCCGTTCTCCAAATCGACGCCGGAGCGTATCGTACTGTTCCGTATCAACCAGCAGGGTATCCTCGCCATATTTCCCCAGACCGGTGTGCACATCGATTGCGACCACTTGTTTGGCCGATGTCAGGCGGCGAGCAAGGAAAGACTCGTATCGCTCAAGGCCTTGCTGCAGTTGCTTTCCACCAAAGAACAATCCTTTCGGATATTCGTATTGACCACCGACTACAGCTTGCTTGAGTGCCGGCATTCCATGCCTGAGGATCAACCAGATGGCCTTAAGCGTAAACAGGTCGCTCGTGGGCGGACTCTGTGGATTGAGAAATGATTCCAGCTCGACATACGCTGATGGCGCTCCGGCGTACGCCGTATTTCCCAGGCAATTTCGGTTCAGGTCGACGTTATTTTCATTTACGCGGCGCAACCAGGCCATACCGTACGGGTTGAGCACGTGAACGATGACAAAAGCGGTTTCTGCGGGCACCGGTGGAAGGCTGTCCAGGAATTGAAGCTGGATCGCGGAACCCGCAAACCCTTCCACGCCGTGAAGACCAGATGAGTGGAGAAGCACGCGGCGCGGATTCTCGGCGCCAAACGAACCGATATCGATGCCCAGATTCTCTCCGGCCGGACCTCTGGCCTCCAGTGGCAAAACGTCCAGCCGGCCCCCAGCCGCCTCCACCATTTGGCGAAAGCGCGACCTCGCGGTCGAATAGTCCGGTGAGAAGTAGTTGGCATGTGCGCTCATAACCTCGAATGATACAAAGAATTGCTGTTCGCGGCGGTCTATGACCGCCGCTACAGTGAAAAATTCTTGTACCCCGCGATGTCAGTTATGGTTAAATATGCAAGTTGATGAATATTTATTCACATGAGGTTTCGATCGTTGGAGTTACGGGCTATGCAGGCCAGGAGCTCGATCGTCTTTTAGCCGCTCACCCCAAAATTCAGGTGGCTGGGCGGTTCGCCTCGAAAGCTGACGTAAAGTCCGGGGCTGAGCCGTTCAGCCTTGAAAAGCTGCGTTCCTATTCGCCCGATGTTGTCGTCCTGGCAACCGAACACGAGCTTTCCATGCATCTGGTGCCGGAGCTACTGGATGCCGGCTTTCGGGTGGTGGACATGAGCGGCGCATTTCGCTTGAAGGACCCGAAGTTGTATAGCGAGTGGTACGGCTTCGACCATTCCGCACCGGCATTGCTGAAAGAAGCGGTTTACGGTTTGCCGGAATTCTACGCCAAACAGATCAGTGGCGCGAGGCTGGTCGCCAATCCTGGGTGTTACGCAACGGCCGCAATATTGCCCCTCGCCCCGCTATACAAGGCGCATGCGCTGGATCCTGGAGCCACTGTGGTTGTCGACGGCAAGTCCGGCGTCTCCGGAGCCGGGCGGCAACCCAAGCAGGAAACTCATTTCTGCGAGGTGTACGAAAACATCAGCGCCTATGGTGTGCTGAAACATCGACATACTCCAGAGATGGTTTCTCAGCTTCCCGGCGCAACATTCGATCAATTCGTTTTTACACCGCATTTGATGCCGCTCAACCGGGGCATCCTGAACACGATTGTCCTGCGCCCGGCCGAGCGGGTGTCTGTCCGGTCCATCCTGACGGAAACATATGCGAAGACGCCTTTCGTGAAGGTACTCCCGGAAGGCAGTCTGCCCAATATACACAGCATCGTCCGCACCAACCTGTGCTCGATTGGAATCGTGTCGAAAGGACCGGTTACGGTCATCATCTCGGCGATAGACAATCTTGTGAAAGGCGCCGCGGGACAGGCGGTTCAAAACCTGAACCTCATGTTAGGATGCGAGCCGGGAGCTGGTTTGTCCTGATGAGTATGGTGGTCAAAGTCGGTGGCGCACTTCTCGAGAACGCGGAAAAGGCCGTCGAGGAGGTTCAACGGGTCGCGAAGGGTCGAACCGTGGTTGTTCACGGAGGCGGAATTCAGATCACTCGGGTGCTGGAGCGAATGAAAATCACTTCGACGTTCATCGATGGGTTGCGGGTCACTGACGACCACGCCCTCGGCGCTGTGGCCATGGCGCTGCTCGGTGAAGTACACCCCGCGCTGGTTGGCGCGTTTCGGCGAAAAGGACTGCCGGCAGTAGGAATGTTTGGGGCGATTCGAGCCTCGAAGAAATCCGGGCCGTGGGGCCTGGTCGGAACCGATGTCCGGGCGGACGCGGCCGCTCTCAATACAATGTTGGATGGGGGCTGGCTGCCCGTGATTCCCACGCTTGCTCTTGGTGACTCGACGCTGCTCAATGTGAACGGCGATGAGACCGCAGTTGCTGTGGCGGTTGCTCTGCAGTCGAGCGAGTTGGTTTTCCTGACGGATGTCGAAGGTGTGAAAAACGGCGAGGGACAGGTCATCGATCGTTCGGCGAGACCCGACGAACTGCTGAAAGCCAGCTTCGTGACGGGCGGCATGATTCCCAAATTGCGCGCTGTGAAGGCTGCCATAGATGGCGGCATCGGCACGGTCCGAGTGGGCCGAACGCTTTTCGAGAACGCCTCATGAAGATCCGTCCGGCAGAACACGACGACGTCCACACCATCGTGCGCATCATTGCGCACTATGCTTCACAGGGCCTCATGCTTCCCCGCTCGCACGGAGCAATGGCCGCAAATCTTCCGCACTATCTCGTGGCCGACCTGGACGGACAGGTCATTGGCTGCGGCGGCCTGGAACCATATTCGGCCGATGTCGCCGAAATCTACGGCCTTGCAACTGCGCCCGGCAGCTCGGCCCGCGGAACGGGGAGCGCGATTGTTCAAGCGCTTATTGAGAAGGCTCGATCGGACAACCTCTCAAAGGTTTTTGCTCTCACCCTGGCGCCCCGTTTTTTCGAAAAGATGGGTTTCAAGACAGTCGAGCACAAGGACCTGCCTATGAAAGTCTGGCGGGACTGTGTAGCCTGCCCCAAATACGGCAATTGCGACGAAATCGCGATGGTGCTGGATCTCAATTAAAAGCAGCGTCCTACTCGGCTGCCACAGCAGCCGTAATAATCCAGAGAAGACCCGAAATCGCAATCGCCACCGGGACGATCAGAACGGCAGTGGCGAGGCCGGCCGTATCCGCCAACAATCCGATAATCGGCGGCGAAATGGCGTCACCCAGCAAGTGAATCGTAAAAATACTCACTGCCATCGCCATGGCGCGCGCACCCACCGGGACGACGCTCACAATCACAACATTCACGGGACCAGTGCTGAGAAACAGCAGGAACTCAGCAACGAAGAACCACAGCACGTAGGGTCCTGGCGATGCGAAAGACAGGGTCAACCAGGTGGGAACGATTGCGGCGAGACCGGAAATTCCGCAAAGCCACAATTGGCCCTGCTTCATTCGGGCCGCTAGCCGATCGCCGAGGTAGCCGCCGACAAACGTACCGCTCAGGCCGGCGAGCACGGTTACGGCCCCCACAAGGTAGTTCGCCCGGGAAAGCTCGACCCCGCGAACCTGTTCGAGGTATTTGGGCATCCAGAATGCGAGACCGCCAAGCCCGAATGTGTAGGCGGCATATCCCAACACCGTTCCCGAATAAGCAAGGTTGCGAGAGAATCCGCGCAAGGTCATCCAGACGGGTTGCGCCTCGGCTGGAGAATCGTCTTGTTCGGCGGACCCGCGAGGAGGATCAGGCGCGGTCAAGGCCAGCAGCGCCATAGCGATTCCCGGCAACCCCACGACGTCACATGCCGCGCGCCAGCCCAATGCCGGTACGATCAGACCGCCGAGCAGATACCCGGCCGCAGCTCCAACTGGAATGGCAACGTAAAAAACCGCGAAGGCCCGCCCACGCTGCGCGCGCGGAAAATAGTCGGAGAGCAATGCCGGCGAGATCGTTGCGTATGCCGCTTCACCGATGCCCACAAAGGATCGCGCGATCAACAACTGGACGAAGCTGCGCATCATGCCGGTTGCTGCCGTCGCCAGGCTCCATGCACCCACACCGATGGCCATCAGCCGCGTCCGGGATATGCGGTCGCCCAACGCACCAAAGACTGGAGAGGTGATGAAGTACACCACCAGAAAAGCCGGGGCGAGAAGCCCCGCATGAAAATCCGTCAACGCCAGTTCACTCTGCACCCGGGGCAGGACGGCCGCGAGGATATAGCGGTCAATGTAGTTCAGAAAGTTCAGGACCGTCACGACCGCCAGACCGTAGTAGGCCGCCCCACGGCTCAGGTCTCGCGATTCGAGCGACGACATTTAAGGAAGTGACGGAGAGTGGCTTTTTCGATTCACGATATTCTCAGGCGTGAGATAGTCCGCGGGAAGCTCTGAGAAAAACTCCGAGTAGGCCGACAGATCGATTTCATTGAGCTGCTTGTGCTGCTCGAGGGCCTCGCGCACAGCGCGGCCGACAATCTCGTGAGCCGAGCGAAACGGCACGCCTTTCATCACAAGAAAGTCCGCCAGGTCCGTCGCGCCCATGAATGAATCGGCCGCAGCCTTGTCGATCCGATCGGTTTTCAAAACTACAGTTCTCACCGAGAGGCGCAATACGCTCAACGAAAGCCGGACGTTTTCGAATGCCTTTAGAAACGCTTCCTTGTCTTCCTGCAAATCCTTGTTGTAGCCGGTGGGCAGACCCTTCATCACCGATAGGAACCCGGCAAGCAGGCCGGCGGTCATCGCCGCCTTGGCGCGAATGAGCTCAAAGCCATCGGGGTTTTTCTTCTGGGGCATCAGACTGCTTCCGGACGTCACTTTCTCGGAAAGCTCCAGAAAACCGAACTCTTCTGTGGAATAGATGATCCAATCTTCGGCGAGCCGGCTGGCATGGGTCATGAGGATCGCGGCATTGGAAAGAAACTCGAGAACGAAGTCGCGGTCGGATGTGGCATCGAGACTATTCGCTGAGACTTTCGAGAATCCCAGTTCTTTCGCTATGGCTTCACGATCCAGCGGAAAGTTGGAACCCGCTACAGCGCCGGATCCGAGCGGGAGAATGTCTACACGGCCAAGCGATTGTTGGAAGCGTTCGCAAGACGAAAGCGAGGCAGTAATGGCTCCAGCGAATCGGCTGCGCGCGCCGCAGATGGGTGTAAGCAGGAATGATCACCTCCGAATGCCGGGCGCCGCATTCAATGAGGGCGAGTTGCAAGGCTTCGAGATCGGCCAGAACAAGTCCGATGGCTTTCCGCACGAACAGGCGAAAGTCCGTCGCGACCTGGTCATTGCGGCTGCGGCCGGTATGCAGCTTCAGCGCGGCTGGACCGATCTTTGATGCGAGCGTGGCTTCAACGAACGTGTGAATGTCTTCGTACGGGGTGGCCTTCACCTGATCCGGCGTGTACTCGGAAAGTATCTGTTCCAGACACTGATCGATGGCCTTCCATTCTTCCTGGGAGAGAATGCCTCAGCCGAGAAGAGCGCGTGCATGAGCGCGGCTGGCACGGATATCGACTTCGAGGAGAACAGCGTCAACTCCCAGCGACCGGTTCATCTTTTCGAAAACCGGATCGCTGTCTTCCTCAAACCGTCCTTGCCAAAGTTTCATAGTGATTGGCCCTCAACCGGGAACGCACGGCCGCCGGCAGGCCGAGAAGGTTGATGAATCCTTCGGCGTCATGGTGATCGTAACCACCCGTGTCGAAGGATGCAATATCCTGCCGATAGAGGCTGAAGGGTGACTTGCGGCTCTTTACGGCCATCGTGCCTCTGTAGAGGGTCATGGTCACCGATCCCGTCACCACTTCCTGGGTCTTGGCGAAAAAGGCATCGATGGCTTCTCTGAGCGGCGTGAACCACTGGCCTTCGTAGACCAACTGGGCATACGTCATGCTGAGCATCTGCTTCTGATATAACGTCTGCCGGTCGAGCGTCATCGACTCGAGCTCGCGATGCGCCGCCAGAATGAGCGTGCCGCCCGGAGTTTCATAGACGCCACGCGACTTCATGCCGACCACCCGGTTTTCGACAACATCAGCCCGGCCGATGCCGTTTGTACCCGCGATTTCGTTCAGATCTTCCAGAAGCTGAACGGGGGAAATCCGATAGCCATTCAGGCCTACGGGAATACCTTGTTCGAAGTCGATGGTGATTTCGCTCTCGCCTTCGGGACAGAACCGGGGATCGAGGGTCAACATGAAAAGATCGTCCGGAGGCGGCTGCGAGGGATCTTCGAGGATGCCGCCCTCATGACTCATGTGCCAGATATTGCTGTCACGGCTGTAAATTTTTTCTGCGGTCGCAGTGATCGGAATCTTTCGCTCATGCGCGTACGCGATGGCGTCGTGCCTGGAGCGGATGTTCCATTCGCGCCACGGCGCGATGATCTTGAGATGCGGAGCAAACGCTTTGTAGGTCAACTCGAAACGCACCTGGTCATTGCCCTTGCCCGTGCAACCGTGAGCCAGGGCGTCGGCGCCTTCTTCGAGCGCTACCTCGACCTGCCGCTTTGCCAGAAGCGGGCGGGCGATGGATGTCCCGAGCAGATACTTGCCTTCATACATTGCGCCGGAACGGACCAGCGGCCAAAGATAATCAGTTACGAATTCGTGGCGAAGGTCTTCCACGTAGCACTTCGTGGCGCCGGTTCGGATCGCCTTCTCTTCAAGTCCGTTCAGCTCGTCGTCCTGGCCGATATTTCCGGCCATGGCGATGATTTCACAATTGTAGTTTTCCTTGAGCCACGGAATGATGATTGAGGTGTCCAGGCCGCCGGAGTACGCCAGCACGACCTTCTTTACTTTCTGCTTCATAGGAGTTCTCCACGAAACTAACAAGGATGGCTTTTTCCACCGGCAACCGGTTGGCGGCTTGCTCGAAAACGATTGAATAATCGGACTCGATGACCGAATCGGTAACTTCCTGGCCGCGATGCGCGGGCAGACAATGCATGAATAGAGTGGGCTTTCCGGTCTTCGCCAGAAGTTTTTCGTTGACCTGATACGGCCGGAAGATCTCGAGCCTTTCCTGCAGTTCGTGTTCCTGCCCCATGCTTGCCCACACGTCGGTATAGATGGCGTCGGCGCCTTTCACGTCCTTGAGTTTCGTGGACCAGTCCACATGCTCTTCCGGGGACGGGCCATACCTCTCGGGACAGATCGCCCGAAAGCGGAGATCCGCCAGCCTGCAAACCTGCCAGAGCGACCGCGACATGTTGTTCCAATCGCCAACATAGACGAGTTCTTTGCCGGCAAAGCTGGACCAAGTTTCCTGAAGCGTAAGCAGGTCCGATACGGCCTGACACGGATGCTCGGCATCACTCAGGGCATTGATCAGCGGAATCGATGCGAATAAAAGAAGTTCTTCAAGATGACTGTGCGAGAACACGCGTGCCACAATGGCATCGACCCAAAGTGACAGATTTCGCGCCACATCCTGAATGGCTTCGCGCTCTCCGAGCTGACTTTCCACCGGACCCAAAAGTATCGGCCACCCGCCCAGTTGCCGGATAGCCACTTCAAAGGTGACCCGGGTCCGGAGCGAGGGTTTTTGGAAGATCATTGCCACGGACTTGCCGGCCAGCGCATCTGCAAACATCGTTTTCGAGCGGAGATCCTGGGACAGTGACAGGAGTGTAAACAGGTCCTGGCGGCGAAGTTGCGTGATCGACAGGAAGTCCGAATGCGCTGCGAGCGCAGCTGCTGAATACTTATGCATACAGATGCATAAGTATGCATGCATGTCGCTGATGGGTCAATGGTTTTGTGTATAATTTTCTACCTCATGAAGCGCCGGAGGCACAATGCGATTTTGGAACTCGTGCGGGAGGGCGAAATCACCAGTCAGGACGATCTGATGCGCGGGTTGAAGGCTCGCAACATCAAAGTGTCGCAATCGACGTTGTCGCGGGATATACAGGAACTGAGGCTGGCAAAATCGGGCGGTGTTTATACGGTAGTCGAGACCGAGCCGGTAAAAGCATCGGAAGAATCGCTGCGGCGGATCATCCGCGAGTTCACCCTGGATATCGATGTAGCGGAGAACATTGTTGTGGTGAAGACGGGCCCCGGACACGCGTCGACGGTGTCACAAGCATTGGATGAGGCAGGATGGCCGGAGTGGGTCGGAAGCATCGCCGGAGAGAATACGGTGTTCGTCGCCGCACGGTCGGCACGGGATGGCAAGAAGCTCGAGCTCCGGCTCCGTGAGTTATTGAAGTAAAGGGGGCGCGAAGCGGCGGACTTTCGCCTTATCCGAGGTCGCCGCAAGCAATTGCCGGACGGTCTTGCCGCTCATCGGATCGACGAATTCGGAAGCGATTTCAGCCAATGGCTCGAGAACGAATCGACGCTCGGAGAACTGGGGGTGCGGTATCGAAAGGTCCGGCCGCTGAATAATTTCGTCTCCGTAGAAAATGATGTCGATATCGAGAGTGCGCGGACCTTTGTCCCGTCCACGTTCACGCTGGTTCTCTCCTTCGACCGCGAGGCACGTTTGGAGTAGCGCTTCTGGCCCGAGCGACGTACTCCCTTCGATGACCGTGTTCAAGAACCAGGGTTGGTCACGGACCTCCAGGGGCTCTGTCGAATAGATCGAGGCGGAACGGATGATTTGGACTTCTCTTTTCGAGAGGCCATCAAGAGCGGATCGCAAGAACTGCTCGCGATTCCCAAGGTTCGAACCGAGCGCTAAATACACAACCACGAGGAGATTATGAAACAGGTCATGGCTCTTGCAGCTCTGTTTCTCGTTGCATCGTGCCAGGCGCCGCAACCGGCCCAACAGCCAACGGCCCAACAGGCGGGACTCATGGAGGGTATCGCAACAGGCAAGACACGCATCATCGACCTTACCCATCCGCTGAATCCCCAAAATCCCTACTGGCCCGGACCCGGTTACGGTCCATTCAGATACGAACTCTTTGCCACGCTGGAGAAGGATGGCGTTCTCTCCGGGCGTTTCGCGCTGGCTGAACATACGGGCACGCATCTGGACGCTCCCAATCATTTCGCCAAGGCACAAATTTCACTCGACAAGATACCTCCTGAAAAGTTCTTCGCGCCTGCTGTCGTCATCGATGTCCGTACGAAGGTTTCGGGAAATCCGGATTACGTTTTGATTCCTGCGGACATCACGGCGTGGGAACAGACCAACGGTCCAATTCCGCAGAATGCCGTGGTGATGATGTACACAGGATGGGACGAACGCTGGACGGACTTCGCAAAATACAAGAACGCGGAGAAGAACGGAACCCTGCACTTCCCGGGGTTTTCTGCCGAAGCGGCGAAGCTGCTGACCGAGGAGAGAAATATCGCGGGCATTGGGATCGATACGCTGAGTGTGGATTACGGCATGTCGAAGGACTTTGCCGTTCACCACATCAGTCATGGCAAAGGAAAATATCACCTCGAAAATGTGGCGAATCTCGGCAGCCTGCCTCCGGCGGGAGCTTCGCTCATCGTCGCACCGATCAAGATCGAGAACGGCACCGGCGGGCCCGCGCGAATCTTCGCACTTGTGGAAAGTAAATAAAGGAGCCTGTCGGTGCCACCTCGACGACAAACGCCGCATAGGCTTCCGCTCCCCGCCCAGCCACGGCAAACCTATTGCAATTGAGCACATTGGCGCGTTACTTGCTCCTTCTGAAGCAGGGTGAACCATCGAAAACGCAACTGGCTGATCGGTATTGGATTGTGCACGGGGGTTGGAATCGCGGTCTTATTCGTGGCCGCCCACATGTTGGCCAACCGCTTCGAGCCTTACATACGCCAGCAAGCCGTTCTGTATCTACAAGAACGCTTCGACAGCGAAGTAGAGCTGGCGGCCCTTCGAGTCAGCTTGCCCAAGGTCTCGCCTCTAAAACTATTGCTGCGGCACGGCCACGACACCGTAGCGCTAGTGGAAGCTGAAGACATAGCTGTACGCCATAACGGTCGACGCGATGTACCGCCGATGTTTCTAATGAAGCATTTCAGCTTCGAAGTGGAACTGGGAAGCCTTTTTGATGTGCCGAAGAAGGTTCGCCGGGTCACGCTCGACGGAATGGAAATCAACATCCCGCCCAAAGGCGAGCGGCCAAAACTCGGACCAGATGAGGAACAGCCGAAAGGCCTTTACGGCAGACCGGAAGAGCCGGGAGTCATTATCGAAGAAGTCTTCGTGTTGAATTCCGTCCTCACGATTATTCCAAAAGAAAAGGAAAAGAAGCCTCTCCGCTTCGACCTTCACCGGGTCACGCTCGAATCCGCCGGAACCAACGTCGCAATGAAATACAACGCCGCGCTGACCAATGCAAAGCCCCCGGGCGAAATTCTCAGCGAAGGCGCCTTTGGCCCATGGAACGCAGATGAACCCGGAGACACGTCGCTCGCCGGCGAGTATGACTTCGATAACGCCGACCTCGGCGTCTTCAAGGGAATCGCCGGCATCCTGGAATCGACCGGACAATTTGAAGGCACTCTTTCGTCAATTGCGGTCCACGGCCAGGCAACGGTACCGAACTTTCGATTGAAACAGGCGGGTAACGTCGTACCTCTCTCGACCCGCTTCGAAGTTCTGGTCGACGGAACCAACGGCAACACCACTTTGAAACCTGTGACAGGCACGCTGGGAAAAACGAGCTTCACGACCAGCGGCGCTGTGATCAAGCGAGAGACGGATGTCCATCGCAGTGTGAGCCTCGATGTCACGATGCCCCAGGGCAACATCCGTGACTTGCTCAGGCTTTCCATGAAAGGCGAGTCTTTCATGGAAGGTCGAATCTCCCTTAAAACCAAAATCGACATTCCGCCATTGACCGGTACGGTGCGGCAAAAGCTGCTTCTGGACGGGCAGTTCGATATATCGGAAGCCCGATTCCTGAAATCCAGAATCCAGGATCAAATCGATACGTTGAGCCGTCGCGGCCAGGGCCAGCCGACGAACAAAGAAATCGATCAGGTCCTGTCCGGCATGGCCGGCATCTTTCACCTCGAGAATGAAATGATTACTTTTCGCTCTCTCTCGTTCGCTGTTCCTGGCGCCGGGGTCGATCTGGCCGGAACTTATGATCTCGACGGTGATGCCATGGATTTTCACGGCACCTTGAGCCTCCAGGCGAAAGTCTCACAAACCATGACGGGTTGGAAACGATGGGTTCTGAAGCCGGTCGATCCCTTCTTTTCAAAGCAGGGAGCCGGAACACTGCTTCACATCCAGGTAGTAGGCACCGCGAAGAAACCAGAATTCGGACGCGATCGCCAGAAGAAGAAAGACGAAGTACCAGCCAGCCTGGCCAAAACGAGCGGAGATAAGTGAATATGTTTCGGCAGTCCTTGATCATCGTGTCACTGCTTTCCAGTCTGATGCTGCCGCCATTCGCGCGCGCCGAGGAGGCAGGTCAGCCCCTATCGACTGCGATCCGCGTGCGCTGGTTCGCGAAAGCAACCGTGGGTCCCGGGAGTTTGTCAGCCGGTTTAGTCAGCGCGGGTTGGGGAACGGCGCGGAATAGACCTCGGGAATATGGACCTCATTGGGAAGGTTTCGGCAAGCGCTACGGAACGTGGCTGAGTACGAATGCCGCGAGTAACGCTCTCGAAGCCGGCCTGGGTGCGGCGTGGGGTGAAGACCCGCGTTACGTCCACTCCGTCGATAACCGTTTCTGGAATCGCATCGGACACGCTGGCCGCTTGACCTTCATGGCATACCGCGCAAATGGAACCATGGCACCCGCGTACGCGCGATACAGCGGCATGGCCGGCTCCAACTTCCTTTCCAATACCTGGCGCGTGCGAAGCGAAAATACGGTTGGCTCAGCTTTGACGCGCACGGCATTGGGATTCGCAGGTAAATTCGCAGCCAACGTCTTCGAAGAGTTCTTCAAGCGGAGCAAGAAACCACAGGAGTCTGCCCCTCATCCTTAGTCAAACCTACTCCCCCGGCCGGCGAGTTCTTTCAGGGGAGGGTCTCACCGATTTCCGGTATGCAGCCACAGCGCGGTTGTGAGCCGCGAGTGTTTCAGAGAAGGTGTGCCGGCCTGCAACCGTGCGGACGAAGAAAAGATAATTCGTCGTGGCGGGTTGCAAAGCGGCGAGCAGAGATGGATAACCGGGATTGGTGATCGGTCCGGGCGGCAGACCGACGTTCATGTACGTGTTGTAAGGCGATTTGA
>QHXD01000501.1 GCA_003223895.1 Acidobacteriota bacterium | reverse complement strand
GACAGCGCCGCGCCGTTGTGATGTCCAACGTGCGCGATCGGGATTTGGGCAGCTTCGTCACCGAAGTGCGTTCGAAACTTTCGGGAGAGTTGCGGCTCCCTCCCGGGTACTTCCTGGAATTCGGCGGCCAATTTGAAAACCAGGAGCGCGCCACGCAGCGGCTGATGCTGGTCATACCTGTCGTTGTCGGGCTCATTTTTGGTTTGCTCTATGCGATGTTTGGTTCCGTAGCGCAATCACTCCTCGTGATGATGAATGTTCCCTTCGCATTCGTGGGTGGTATCGCTGCGCTTTGGCTACGCCAGATGAACTTGAATCTATCCGCATCGGTCGGCTTCATCGCGCTCTTTGGCGTCGCAGTGTTGAACGGTATCGTTCTGCTGAACTCCATGAATCAGCTCTATGGTTCCGGCCTCACTGTTCATGAAGCTGTCATAACCGGGGCCAGCCGGCGTCTCCGGCCGGTGCTGATTACGGCGCTCGTGGCAAGCCTGGGTTTCGTTCCTATGGCGCTCGCGACCTCGACCGGCGCGGAGATCCAGCGGCCGCTGGCAACCGTCGTCATCGGTGGCTTGTTCAGCTCGACCATTCTTACCTTGGTTTTGCTCCCACTGCTCTATGACTGGTTTTTCGGGAAGAGCGCTACTCGATCGATTTGAGATAAGACTCGAGACGCGCCAGGGCCGCCGAGTTTTCCGCGACGGTTTTTTCCGGGTTGTAGCCGAAATCCTGGCCGGTTTTGGCTTTCAGCATTTCCAGCGCCTGAACACGGGCAAAACCGGCCTCGTTGTCCTTGAGAATTTCGACAAGTGCATCGTAGCCGGACTTGTCATTGAGGTCCATGAGCGCCCTGGCGATTGTCAATTTCAGGAAGGGATCGTAATTCTTTTTGAGGGCGCTTTTGAGCCCGGGGATCGCGTGCGAGTCCTTTCGTTTCGCCAGAGCTTCCGCAATACCTTCGACAACCTGCTCGTTGGTCGAGCGCGACAGCAAATCGGTCAGCGCAGGAACGATCCGGGGATCATTCACGTCGCCCAGATGCGAAATGGCATCGAGTTGACCGGCCGTCTCGTCATGCTGCAGCTCGCCCAGCAAAAGATCCGCGACCGGAACGCCCGCCGCCTGCTGAGGAGGCGTCTTCCGGAAGTACGACAGGGTGCCAAAGAACAAAACGCCAAAAAGGATCATGGCAGTGACGTTCATCGCCGATCGGAGCGGCGCCGGCGAGTGCCGGATGTAATAGGACGCGCCTGACACAATGAGAAACGACGCCAGCGTCATGACGACGGCCGGACCGGTTGGATAATCGGAGTAGAAGGACCAGAGGATTCCAGCGACGCTGGCCGAAAGCGCGATGGTCCATCCGAGGATGAGGCGGCCTTTGATCGTATCGCTCCACATCTGCGCGATGACCGCCGGGATCACGAGGTACGAGAAAACCAGCAGCACGCCTGCGATGGCCACCGATCGCGTCACCAGCACGCCGAAGCTCATGTAGAACAGAAGATCCCAGACACGGATGTTGATTCCCGCGCCATGCGCAGCCTCTGCATCGATGGAGATCGCGAGGAACTTCTTTCTGAAGATAAAGTGGAAAATCAGGACAAGGGAATACAGAATCGCGTCGCTAATGATGGTTGGCATCGAGACGAGCAGGACGTCTCCCACCAGCATGTGCTTCAGCTCTTCCCCGCCCGTCGGCGATTTCGAGAGGATCAGTACCGCGGCCGCCGAAGCTGCGGCGTAGACAATACCGATGAACGCTTCCTGCGGAACTCTTTCCTTGCGCATGCGCGCGATCGCAAACAGGCCGGCACCGACAAACGTGAAGGCGAGCGAAAACAGAGCGACCGCGAGATCGTCGCCGGGAAGGTTGGCATCGTAGCCAAGGACCATGGCATACGTCGCCCCCAGCGCCGCAATCTGCGCGAGAGCGAGATCCACGAAAATCACTTTTCGGGCAACGACATGAATGCCCAGGTAGACGTGCGTTATTGAAAGAATCAGGCACGCCAGCAACGGAGCCAGCATCCATCGCCATTCAGCCAGAAATTCCATACAGTCCTTAGAAGCCGGAAGCCAGAAGCCAGAATAGGGAATCCTCATTCTGGCTTCTTCTCCATTTCACGACCCCAGTTTTGTCACCATCGTTTTGATCACGTGGTCCATCAGGTCAAAGTACGTCTTGATGCCGGGCTCGCCTTCGACCTGATTCGGCAATATCACCACTTTAGCGCCAGTCTCGCGAGCAATATTGTTCGGCAACGCGGGATCGTAAAAATTATCCACCAGAATGAGCGGGATCTTCTGCGCCTTGATGCTTTCGGTAACCTGGCGCACATGCTGCGGGCCCGGTGGAATTCCCGGCCGCTCTTCGATCGTGCCCACGATATTCATTCCAAACGTTCTTGCGAAGTACACCCAGATCTTGTGGAACTCGTACACCTTTATGCCACGCAGCGATTGAGTCTGCTTCAGCCATCCGCCGGCCTTGGCGGACAGGGGTTGGCCGCCCAGCTTGTTGGTCTCGAGAAAACTCGCGAGCTCGCCGCTCCACGCCAGGCGTGTGAGTTTCTGAATTCCAACCAGCTTCAGCAAGTCATCGCCAAACATCGCGACATCGATTCGATGTTTGAAATCTTCCAGTCTTGAATCGTAATAGGAAGCATTCGCGGGATCGGCCCGCTTCAACGCGTCGGCGATGTTGCCCGCCTGCACTTTCGCGAGCAGTGGATCGAGCCACACGTGAGGATTGCCCTGCGGGTGAATATCCCCCAGCTCACGAGAAAGCACCGTCGGGATTTCCAGCGCGGCAACGCCGTTAGACGCCACGACGCGTCCGGGCGTTCCCCGGAAGATCTTCGAATTGCCCGAGCCGTTCGACACTTCGTCAGCCCACAATTCGAGCGAAAAACCGTTCTCGATGAACAGTGCCGCATCGCGGGTCTTCTTCATCAGAACCGGAGTGGGCGTCACGAAGTGCGGGTCCTGATCGCCTCTGGCCAGCGCCGTGACGTCGACGCGGTCACCGCCAATCTCCTGGGTCAGCGCCTTCAGGGTCGGCAGGGTACAAACAACGCTCAACTTCTTGCCCTGCGCTACGCCCGAGGACGTCAGAAGCAATGCCAGGCAAGAAGCAATCACAATTTTTGAAAATGATCTCATTCCATTCCCCTTCCTTGTCCCTACCTTATTACCGGATTACTTGTTCACCCAGAACGGTTCGGGCGGATGCGACCCGAATATCCAGTTCAGCTCGACATACACCGAATTTCGCTTGTTCTCGGCGACGAGGTCGCTCCAACGATGCTCGTAATTGAGGCGCAACCTCAAGAATTCACTGAAGTAATAAGATAGGTACGGAGTAAGGCTCCTTCGCTGCATGCCGGGATCGGCCAGAGTGTCCACGTAGTCCCAACGCATGCCTGCATACTTTCGACGGTCGAACTGCCATTGTGTAAACACCGTGGCTCCATAAGGACGCCGGCGGGTCTGTTCAGGGGTCGTAACATGATCGCTGAACATGAATTCCCCGCCGAGTAAATACGACTTCCATTCGCCCTGCCGGAATGGCTTCCAGCGGTACATGAAATCGATGCCGTGAAGCCGCGCCATCGGAGCTTCACCCCGGCGGCCGGGGTGGAGATAGCTGGACCAGGCGATTTCGGCATTGTTGGTTCCGGCGAACGTTTTGAACCACCTCAGGTTGCCGAGGTACGCGAGACGATTGTTGGATTCCGGCGACACCGCGATATCCCCGCCGGTGAGCACCTGAACCCGGGCGTTGATCGACGAGTTCTCATCCCATGGCGTCGGCACGAAGAAATCCGTCTCCTGGGTCACCAGCGAGCGCATCGTCGTCGGCAGGTCGTGCGTGTGCAGCGTGTTGAACTTGCCGAATGCAGGCCGAAAACGTCCGACCTGGAATTTCATCCCCAGCGGCGATTCTATGAAAGGCAGCTTCTTCACATTGACATATCCCTCTTCAACATCGGCCGTGAACTTCCCCGGCGACTCCGATTCGAGCGACATAATCAAGACGCCATCAGCATAGGGATCCACAGGAACGCGCATATCGATTTCGGCTTCCCGCAGACCCGGCTGGTTATCGATTCGCACCCCCTCGTTGTTGAAGACTTTCTGATTGTCGATCCGCCCAACGAAATTCCCGATGACGGAAATCGCCGGATTCAGCGCGCCCGGCGAAGTGGGAACCGTGGTTGGCGCCGCCCCAGCAGACGACTCCGGCGCGATCTGAAGCATCTGCGCCTGGATCTCCTGCAACTGTGTTTCAAGCGCCTGAATGCGTTTTTCGTAATCCGCTTTCAGCGCGTCGATCTGCGCCCTCACCGCGTTGACTTCGGCAGCAGTCGGTGCCTGGGCTGAACCGTCGGCAGCCTTCAAAAGAATGAAAAGAAATGGGAATGCGAGAGTACGTAACTTCATTGAAGTCCATCCTTCACTTGCCGGTTGCAACAACTTGTTCGGACGTGTCAGGAATCGAATGTAACGGATCGTGGGGGCGCCCTGCTGGATGTGGCGAGAACGCAGGATTCCAGTTCGGTACGGGGTTCATCCGATTGCCAGTCCTGTTCGGCGATAACCGGAACCAAAGGACCGTCTGCAACAGGAACATTATTACTCGGCAGGGAGCGGATGTGGCACAGCTCGCAACCCGGACCGCTCCATTCCGTGTGCCAGTGAGGCAAGATGAGTCCC
>QHXD01000500.1 GCA_003223895.1 Acidobacteriota bacterium | reverse complement strand
TTTGGGGCGATGGCGCATCTTTGTACGTCGTAGAGTATGGGTTCGCAACGCTCCACCCCAGACCGCAAGACCAGGCCTATACACCCCCGGCAATTCGAGTGATATCCCTCTCGACCCGAGAGATGCGATCGATTCCCTTGCCCCTATTCACCAGTTGTTGTCCCGACGTGTTAAATCCACTGGGTATCTGGGGAACGGGCGGCTATCTCTACACCACCTGGTCCCAGCCTGGACCACCAGCTATTGCCCGCGTCAACATAACGAGCGGCGCTGTGGAGTGGTTATTCAACTCGTCGCCAGCGAGGTCTTTGTCCACGCCCGGCGGTCTCTGGTTTGATGGCCGCGACAACTTCTACTTTGTTCAAAGTACGACCATTCGACGATTGGTTCTATCCACAGGAGAACTGTCTTCGATTGCCGATATACCCATGGTGCCTCCAGCCACACCCTTCGGTTCCGCCGGCGTTAGTCTTTTCGGCGTTGGCGACGATCTCTATATTACCGATGCGAAGGCTTCAACCATCAGCCGCGTTCGCATTTCGACCCGCGAGGTCATTGCATTTGCCGGTTTGCCATCGAATCCGCCGACCCTGGATACGGTGACCCTGTCGCCATACGGGTACGGCATAGCCGTGTGGAGCAATGCGCAGAGCGCTTACTTCGTCGCGGGCGACAGCCCGAACATCAGGATTTTCAAAGCAGATCTTGCGACAAACACGGCGACGCCATTTCTGAATTTCAATACCCTTGTGCCCAGCGGCGTCACGCTTGTCGTCTATGACCTCTGGGGCGATGAGACCTACCTTTATGTCACCGAATCGGAATCGAGCAGCGTGGAGGGAACGCTCCGAGTGGAAGGGTTTGTCCGGCGGATCGCATTCTCCACAGGGCAAGCTGAAGTTCTCGCAAGCGGATTAGGTCTGCCTGTCGGCATATTCGGTGATGCGAACTATCTATATGTGACGGATCAAACTGTTGTTCGACGTATCACGAAAGCGACGGGAGAAAAGGTCACGCTTGCCGGTGCCGAACGGCAGATGGGTTCGGTTGACGGTATCGGCACTGCAGCGAGATTCCGAAATCTCAGTGGAACCTGGGGTGACGGAACCTATCTCTATGTAGCCGACGTCTGGGACTACACGATTCGACGAATTCGTATCTCCACCTCGGAGGTGACGACGCTGGCCGGAAGTTCCGAACAACGCGGTTACGTCGATGCGCGTGGACCGTCGGCACGCTTCCTTGGTCCAACATCCGTTTCGGGTGATGGAACGAATCTGTACGTCGCAGATTCCGGCCGCATCCGAAAGGTCGCACTGGCAACCGGGGACGTGACCACGTTCATTGGTTTTTCAGGGGATCTGTGGAGTGACGGCCAATCCTTGTATGTCCTTTCTAGTTCGTTCGGCGCTGCGTTGAGCCGGATCGCTTTTAATAACCCTCAATTATCGCGGATCACACCGCCTCTGCTGTTTTCGGATGGTGTTATGCCGTCAGACCGTTTCGCGGTCCGCGTTTCCTGGGGCGACGGTGAATTTCTCTATGGGGTCTCGGGCAGCGCTGTGTACAAAGTCCGAGCCACTACTGGTGAAATCACGCATTTGGCCGGTGCCTTTTTCGAGTCCGGGGAAGTTGACGGCGTCGGGAATGCGGCTCGATTCACGCTTCCTGTTGTGATGTGGGGCGACGGGACGTATCTGTACGTCGGAGGAATGGGAGCCATTCGCCGCATCCATATCGCAACCCGCCAGGTTTCCACGGTTGCGAGCAGTCTTCGAGACACACAAGACCTCTGGAGCGATCAAAGTTATCTGTACGCCCTGGGCATCAGAACGATTGAGCGGGTTTCGCTTTCGACCGGCGAGGTGACTCGATTCGCCGGAGATCCGGTTATACCCTCAGGATTTGTGGACGGTATCGGAACGGCAGCACGCTTTCAAAAAACCACGTCCATTTGGGGTGATGGCACGAATCTCTACGTCAGCGACCAATGCTCGATTCGAAAAGTGGTGATTGCAACAGCCGAAGTGACAACGCTCGTTGGGAGTCCAACTCGATGTGGGGAAATCGATGGGCCTCGCGACACCGCGCAGATCGACCAGATCAGCCAGATCTGGGGCAATGGCCGTCTTTTGTTCTTCCTGGACTCGAGTTCGGTTCGGGCTGTAGATCTGGCCAGCGGGGAAGTCAGGACGATCGCGAAAACGGGCTTTACGGGAGCCGATCCTTATGGACTCGAGACCCGCTTCGGCAAGCCGGCTCTGTGGGGGGACGGTTTCAACCTCTACTTCGGTTCGCCCGGAGGAGGTATTTTCAAAATCACCGCCGCGGCCGCAATCCAACAATACAGCTTTCCGGCAGCCGGGGCCGATTATTGGACAACGACATCTTCAGCCGCCCCATTGACGGCCGGGTATGCGCGCGTGCAACCCAATGCGGGAAGCACGACACCGGAAGGCGTCGCGATCTTTGGTTTTAGATCGAACGGCATGCTTGTGAGTGAGGCTGCTGTCCCGGCATCGCCTTTGATTCAACAGGGACGCATCTACGCGGAAATGAATGGACCCGTCAACACCGGGATCGCTATCGCCAATCCGAATGATCAGAGCGCTACCGTCTCGTTTTACTTTACCGATGCAGACGGTTTGAATTTCGGCAGCGGCACGACAACGATCGCCGCGAACCATCAGGTCGCAGCATTTCTCAACGAAGCTCCATACAATGGATCGTCGAGCGCGCGGTCTTTCACGTTTATGTCTTCAGTTCCGGTAGGCGCGATTGCTCTGCACGGATATATCAACGAGCGGTCCGAATTCCTGATGACAACGCTGCCGGTGGCTCCAATATCGTCAACTTCCACCAGCCCGATCGTGCTGCCACACTTCGCCGCCGGCGGCGGGTGGCGGACTCAGATTCTTTTGGTGAATCCTACGGATGAGACTCTCCTCGGCAGTGTCGAGATGGATTCGTCGTACTCGTACCGCGTGGCGCCGCGGTCTTCAGCAAAAATCGTCAGCGCCGGCAGCGCTTCGCAGGTACAGACCGGGAATGTGCGAATCACTCCATTCGCAGGAACGCGATCGCCGGTCGTTTCCACCGTGTTTTCATTTGTGCCCACTGGGATCACGGTCACGGAAAGCGGAGTGGCCACGCCCGGAACGGCGCAATCGTTCCGCATTTTCGCGGAATCCGATTCCAGGCGGTCCTTGCGGACCGGAGTCGCGATTGCAAACACGAGTTCCAGTTCCGCGACCGTTCGGTTCGAGTTGCTCGATCTGCAGGGCCAGCCGGCGGGGTTTTCCGGCTCATCGACGATCGGGCCGAACGGGCACCTTTCCCTTTTCCTCAACGAGATTCCGGGGTTTCAGAATGTGCCGGACCCGTTCCGTGCTGTGCTGCGGGTCTCGAGCAGTACGTCCATTTCCGCAATCGGCGTGCGCGGCCGCTACAACGAGCGCGGCGACTTCTTGATTTCGACGACGCCTGCACTCGCGGACGATTCCGTTGCCACAAACGCCGAGCTTGTGTTTCCACACATCGTCACGGGCGGCGGATACACGACCGAGTTCATCCTGATGA
>QHXD01000499.1 GCA_003223895.1 Acidobacteriota bacterium | reverse complement strand
GACGCGAACGCGGTGTGGCAAATCGCACAATGGTTCGATGCCGATGATCCCTATTCTCGTACTGTTACTCCGGGCGCCAACGCAGCCCCGTGGTTGAAGGGCCCGTTCCGGTTCGGCGTGCCGGATGATTCCGATCTCAAATTCTTCGGTGACGACGAGACGCCGGATCTCTTTCAGCAGGCGATCCGAAAGCTGCAGCACATGGGCGGTATCCGGGTGCCGATCGATTTCGGTGTCTTTCGTGATGCGGCAGAGCTCCTGTACGCAGGTCCATGGGTTGCGGAACGTTTCGCGGCTGTGGGCGATTTCCTGATGCGTGAATCGAAGGGTGTCCACAAAGTCGTGGCTGAAATCATCATGGGCAGCACGAAGTATTTCGCAGTGGATGCATATCGCGCTGCGTACAAGCTCGAGGAACTGAAGCGGCGAGCGATGGTTCAGTGGTCGCTGATGGACGTCCTGCTGCTGCCGACAGCGGGCACGATCTACACGCTCGAGGCTGTCGACGCGGATCCGATACGTCTTAATTCGAACCTGGGTTACTACACAAACTTCGTCAATCTCATGGACCTGGCGGCCGTTGCAGTGCCGGGAGGCTTCCGTACGGATGGATTGCCTTTCGGAGTTTCACTCATCGGGCCGGCTTTTTCCGACCAGGCGCTGCTCCGCCTGGCGGGGCGCTTTCTTGGAGAGCGTGCAGGCCGAACCTCGGAGCTGCCCGGCTGCGTGCTTGTCGCCGTCGCGGGCGCTCATCTCAGCGGGCAACCTCTAAATCATCAATTGATGGAGCGTGGCGCACGCCTGGTGAAGTCTTGCCGCACTGCGCCGGACTATCGTCTGTTTGCGTTGAAAGATACGGCACCGCCGAAGCCTGGACTTGTGCGGGAACCTGACCTCAACGGCTGGGGAATTGAGGTTGAGGTTTGGTCCGTACCTGAGAACCAGTTCGGCGGCTTTGTGGCCGCTGTGCCTGCGCCCCTGGTCATCGGCAATGTGGTGTTGGATGACGGCCAAACCGTCAAGGGTTTCCTCTGCGAACCTTTCGCGCTGAGCGGAGCCGTCGAGATCACCCGCTTCGGGGGCTGGCTGAACTACCTCAACCATGAGACCGAAGAAAACGTTTTGACCACGCCGAGTAAGCAGCTTTAGGATAGAACGCTCGAGGTCAAGATGAGGATCGAGTTCCGAGTCAACGGACGGGCGGCGGTTGTCGACGTCGCTCCGGCAACTCCGCTGCTGTATGTCCTGAGAAACGACCTTGGACTGGACGGGCCGAAGTTCGGGTGCGGGCTCGCGCAGTGCGGGGCGTGCACGGTCATTGCGGGCGGCAGACCTATCCGCTCGTGCGTCACTCCAGTGTCGGCTGCCGAAGCCAAAGAGATCCTCACGCTGGAGGGGCTCGGAACCCTCGAGCATCCTCATCCCGTTCAGCAAGCCTTCATCGACGAGCAGGCAGCGCAATGCGGGTACTGCATCAACGGTGTCATCATGACCGCCAAGGCCTTCCTCGACGACAACCCTCGGCCCACCGACGATCAGATTCGGCAGGCGCTGGCCGGCATCTTGTGTAGATGTGGAACCCATCTGGAAATCATGCGAGCCGTGAAGCGCGCCGCGCAACATCGGGTCAAGGTATGAAGCCGGTCAGCCGTAGAGAATTCGTGCGGAAAGCGTACGACGCGTTGATCGTTGGCTTCAGCCTTCGCAGTGTAATTCCTCCGGCAGTTGTGTGGAGTCAAACAGCAGCGCCCGCGACGCTGTCTGCGAAGCCGGTGATTCCCGAGGAGCTCGATTCGTGGCTTTCAATCGGACGTGACGGCAAGGTGACCGTCTACACCGGCCGGATCGACATGGGCACGGGCATCGAGACGGCGTTCGGCCAACTGATTTCCGACGAGCTGGACGTGCCTTTCGAGAGCGTCAAGGTCGTCATGGGCGACACGGAACTGACTCCGGATCAGGGAAAATCGACGGCCAGCAGCAACGCGTCCCAGGGCGCTCAACCTCTGCGAATCGCCGCTGCTGAAGCTCGCCGGGCACTGCTGAGCATGGCTGCGGGTCGATTCAGCGTGCCTGTCGATCAGCTCGAGGTCACGAACGGAATCGTTCGAGTTCGAACTTCTTCGAAGCAGATCTCTTACGCTGAATTGATTGGGGGACATCGCTTCATGACCCGGCTCGAACAAAAGATCGAAGGCGGGCTTGCCCAGCCCGCCGCATCAAGCGGGGTTCGCCTCAAACGACCCAATGAGTTGCGCCTCGTGGGCAAGTCCATTCCGCGGGTGGATGTTCCCGCCAAGGTCACCGCTTCATTTCCGTACGTGCATAACGTTCGCGTCCCAGGGATGCTTCACGGGCGCGTGATTCGGCCGCCCATGATCGGCAGCAGCCTCGTCAGCTTCGACGACCGTTCCCTGAGCAGCATTGCCGGACCGGTCCAGGTCGTCAGAAAAGCCAATTTCCTGGGCGTGGTCGCCGAGCGCGAAGAGCAGGCTATCGAGGCGGCCCGATTGTTGAAGGTAGAGTGGACGGGAGGCCGAATTCTGCCGGAGTATCAAGATCTCTATGAGGCGGTTCGCAGCGCCAGGCTGGTCAAGACCGAGGTAGCGACGAATTCTGGTGACCTGGACTCCGCGCTGGCGAGCGCGGCCAGGGTCTTCAAAGCCACCTACACATATCCTGTACAGCTTCACGCGATGCTGGGTCCGTCCTGTGCAGTGGCCGACGTCCGCGAGGGACGGGCCACAATCTGGTCGGGCTCACAGTGGATCCAGGGCGATCGTCGCAATCTGGCCAAAATGCTGGGTCTTCCGCTCGACAGCGTCCGCTTTATCTGGGTGGAAGCTTCCGGCTCATACGGCAGATTGGGCTGCGACGACGCCGCCGCTGATGCGGCGTTGCTGTCGCAGCAAGCCGGGAGACCCGTGCGGGTGCAATGGATGCGCCACGATGAACACGGCTGGGAGCCAATGAGCCCGGCAATGACCATGGACGTTCAAGCCGGCCTGGATGCACAGGGTCGTATCATCGCGTTCGACTTTCAACAATGGTCGCAGAGTCATTCGCGAGGTGAATCCGGCAACTTCCTCGCCTGGCGTCTCGCCGGTGGGAATCCGGATTGGGATCGGCTTTCGGGAGGTCCGTATACGCCGTCCTATGAGTTCACCAACGTGCGGACGTCGGCGCATTTCGTCGAAGAACTGTTTCGGTCGATTTATCTTCGAGCGCCGGGACGCATACAGAACACCTTCGCGATCGAATCCTTCATCGACGAAATCGCCGCTGACCAGCATGCCGATCCCGTCGAATTCCGTCGTCGCTATCTAAGGGATGCGATGGCGTTGCGCGTGTTCAACGCCGCAGTGCAAAAGGCCGGCTGGCAGACGCGGCCATCACCCCGACCGAATGCTCGCCAGGGGGTCTTGAGCGGGCGCGGAATCGCCTTCGGCGAGCACGGCCCGGAGAAACGCGCAACGATCGTGGCAGAGGTGCAGGTCGATCGGGCCAGCGGCCGCGTTCGTGTTTCGAAGATCGTCATCGCGACCGCTTGCGGCCGAATCATCAATCCGCGCGGGCTCAGGCATCAGGTTCAAGGGGCCGTGCT
>QHXD01000498.1:1189-8227 GCA_003223895.1 Acidobacteriota bacterium | reverse complement strand
GGTTGCTCATCGAGACGCGAAGGGACACGAGAAAGCCGTACAGGACAGTGAAAAAGTACTGTGGTCCGGTTAAAAAGTAATCAAGGACGATGAAAACGCGAAGTAAGGCTTCTCAATGACAGACAGCACATCGGTTGACAGCCGTTTCGCCGCCCTCATGCGGGCCATGCAAGCGGGCGATGCCGATGCATACATCCAGTTGATGCGGGAAATCACGCCGCGCATTCGCTTTGTAGTGCGCTCGCGCCGAAAATTCCTGGCGGTCGATGATATTGAAGATCTGGTGCAGGACGTCTTGCTTTCTGTGCATGCGGTCCGTGCCACATACGATCCTGGCAGGCCGTTCATGCCATGGCTTCTGGCAATCATCCGGAATCGGCTCGCCGATGCGGCCCGGCGTTATGCGCGCGGTGTAGCGCAGGAAGTATTTGTCAATAATTTGGATGTAACCTTTGCCGGCGAGAGCGCGAATTTCATTACGGAGACATACGGCGATCCGGAAGAGCTGAAACTTGCGATCCAGGCCCTTCCAGATGGGCAGCGTACTGCAATCGAAATGTTGAAACTGCGTGAAATGTCCCTGAAAGAGGCAGCGGCCGCCTGCGGCACGAGCGTCGGCGCTCTTAAAATTGCGACGCACCGTGCAATGAACGCCCTTCGGAAGAAGCTGATGAGAAACAATGATTAAGGACACTGAAGGACTCATTCGGAGCCTGGCGCAGAACTTGGAGCCCGTCCGGCCGCTTCCAAATCCGTGGATCAGGACAGCCGTTTGGCTCGCCGTTTCCCTTCCTTATATTGTCATCGTGATGCTCATGATGACGCCGCATCAGCATCTTTCGGCGATGGTCCTGGATACTCGATTTGTAATGGAGCAGTTCTCCGCAGTACTAGCCGGCCTCGCGGCTGCCGTGGCGGCATTTGCCACCATAATTCCCGGCTACAGCCGCAGATTACTTCTGCTGCCACTGCTGCCGCTCACTGCCTGGTTTGCAAGCCTGGGCCAGGGCTGCTTCCAGGATCTCGCGAGGCATGGGGTTCAGGCGTTATTGCTGCCACATGATCCATTGTGTTTTCTCTTCATTCTGTTGTTCGGCGCTGTACCTGGCTTCGCCATGGTTGTGATGCTCCGCCGTGGCGCCCCGCTTACTCCGCGTTTCACCGCGGCGATCGCAGGTCTGGCAGCGGCTGGAATCGGAAACTTCGCTTTGCGCCTCGTCCATCCCGAAGATGTCAGTGTGATGATGCTGGTCTGGCACGTGGGCGGCGTCTTGATACTGTCGGCTCTGGCAGGCGGGACAGGCCATTACATGTTCGATTGGAGATTGCTCACCCGCGCTTCGCGAAATAACGCTCAATAAGGTAGTCGAGCGACAGTGCCCCTGGTCCACGAGTCAGCAGGAAGATTAGATTCGATCCCCAGAACACGTGGTCCGGCCATGCATTTGGGTACACAAAGATCTGGATCACCGAGATCATCCCAAGTAAGGGGAGCGTGGCGAAGCGGGTCGCCAGGCCAAGGAAAAGGAAAACCGGGAAGGTGAGTTCGTTGAACATGGCCAGACGTGCCGCGACGGCGGGATCGAGGACCGGCACTTTGTATTCGTCTTCAAAGAGCTTGACGGCGAATTCAAACGAGTTGTACTTCAGCAGGCCGGCATTAAAGAACACCAGTCCGACTCCAACTCTCATCCCAAGCTGGAGGATCGAGAGCGGGAACCGGCCAAGCCATTCGCGTGCCGAGACGAACCATCGTGGCGCCCAGGCTTCTGCCGTCATGGTTCTTCTCCCTGTGCACGTCGCGAAAGTGCAGTGACCAGACCGCCGGCAATAAGTTCGGTCAGAGCGTGGCCCGGGTCGAAAGCGGCGTTCGCGTCCATTGCGCGTTCGGCGGCATCGCCAATCGGTCGGCCCTCCAGGACGGTCTTACGAAACGTGTACTCGGCGGCATCGAGGCGGTTGATCCGGAATTCTCCGCGGGCGCCGCGGACTTCGATCCAGACATCGGCAGGTTCGAATTGAAAACGGCCCGGCGCCGTGTCCGTCAGGTAGAGTTTCATCAACTCGTCTACCGGCCAGGAAGCCTGGAAGTAGCGCACGCCACCTTGCAGTCTCAGCGTGATGTTCGGCAGGTCAGCCGGAACTACACTGTAAAATTCTTGCAGCGCCACTGCAGGCTGATCGACCGCAATTGCCACGCTGCCGACGTGCCACTCGAGTTCCGCGAATCCACCGAGATACGGCAGGGGGACGTTGGCCGGAGATTGCGCGAGAAATTCGGGAAATCCCACCCCGTATTCCGCGATACATGGCACCTTCGGCGGATACTCGCGCACAAACCGCCTGGCGGCTCCGATCATGAACGTCGTTCCCACAAGCCAGGCTGTCGCCGGAAATTTCTCCAGAAGTGCGTTGACCAGGCTGGTCTCGTAATGCCGCTGATGTATGGCGAGGCGCTTCTCGGCATGAAGGCCGCCGGTGAGCAGAGGCGCGATACCGGCAGCATCGCCGGTGACCACGGCATGACGCAGAAGCAACTGGATCTCAGCGAGAGGCAGCACAACGCGCCTCCGCCACTATTATTCCCGCTGCGATCTGGTGAGCGCGCACAGCCTCGCCCAGCAATCTCGCGAGCGGAGGGAGGTCGTTATCCCATTCGATCAAGACCGGCTTCGGCCCGAAGCGCCGGAGGGCGTAGGCATACAGATCCCAGGCAGGTTCGGCAATCGGGACCGCGTGAGTATCAATCAACAGCTCGGCGCCTGGCTTCGCTGCGTCTTCTTCGGGAGTGTAGCCGCCGAGATGCAATTCGCTGATTGCGTGCGCGGGAAGGCCATCGATGTACGTATGGGCGTCATAGCCCATATTGTGTGCGCTGAGGTAGATGTTGCTAACGTCGCACAAAAGCCTGCAGCCGGTTCGTCGTACGAGCTCACATAAAAACTCGACCTCGCTCATCCCGGATGTACGGAATCCTACATAACTGGACGGGTTCTCGATCAAGTACGGACGCCCCAGACAATCCTGGACTTCGTGTATATGCCCCTCGATCAGACGCAGGGCCTCTTCATCGTATGGCAGCGGCAATAGATCGTTGAGATATTCACCATTGTGCGTGGACCATGCCAGATGGCCGGAGACGAGAATGGGATTGATCCTGTCGAGACGCCAACGGTGTGAACAGAAGTCCTGTAATGCAGCGACAACTCTGTGAGGAGCTCCGTCGCGTGCGGATTTGCCAGAAAGTTTTCCGGATGGACTTCCAACCATCCTGCAGGCGGCAAGGTGGCAACCATCTCCGCGATGTGCGGAAGTCTGAGACCGATTCCTGATGTCATGGAGATGGCCACCTATAGACTCCGGCAGTTGCTATCTCGGAGTCTTGCTTCCGCCGACGATGCGCTCACAATAACCTTCCGGCACATAGATCCATGCCTTGGGGTCGGAGTTCAATTTGGATGTGCCGCCACACGAGTTGTTTCCTGTTGCTGCGCAATCGTTCTTACCGGCTTTGGCAATGCCATAGCACTTTTCGGCCTTAAAATTCTTTGGGGCCGGAACCGGCTTTTGAGCCGAGAGCATGGTTGGAGCAATAGCCGCGGCGAACGCCGCAGCGACGATAAAACGTTTGTTCATCAAATCCTCCTGGCGTGGCTGGCATCGGGATGCCGGAATGGCCTCCCTTTTGGGCCACAGAAGTTCGCCACTATTAGATTCGGAGGACCGAACAAAAAGGTTACTCGCTAAAATCCTGTGGAATGGCTCCGGAGAAATTGTGAGTCAGACGCCTCACCGCCAAGTGGCAGCACTCTCAATGTGATCGATACAGGGACAAAACTGCCGGAATGATCGGTGCTGTTCTGGTAGCCTGTTGGAAACCCAACACGATCCGCCGTTGGCGCAGGAAGGGTCTGAGTTTGCCCGACTAATAACAATGCCCCGGCGATGAATACCAGCGGAATCGTGATCAGCGAACCCACTAAAATGCGTCTCATAGACACAATCCTCCCTTCAAAGTTCTTTTTTGCTCTCATCGCGGGGGTAAGGATGGCAGTGCGCATCATAATACCGAAATCGGTTCTTACCACGGACTACTTGTCGGGGGAGTATAATCCAGACTACAGACCGGGTTTCCCCGGACTTGGCGAAAGACGTTCGGCTTTCACTTGTCATTACGTATCGTAAACACTTAGATTAGGACTCAATGAAGCTGCTTACTTACTCGGGTTTCGCGATAGGGCTGCTCCTCGTAGCCCAACTCATGCAGGGGGGTACACCGCAAGCATCTCCGCAAAAGATCGATGTGTCGAAGCTCGGACCGCAGGTCGGCGAGCGTATTCCGGATTTCAGCCTGAAGGACCAGAACGGAAACACGCAGACGCTGCGGTCGATCATGGGATCGAAAGGCGCAATGCTGGTCTTCGTCCGTTCGGCGGATTGGTGACCTTACTGCAAGACACAGCTCGTCGAGCTGCAGAGTCGAATAAAGGAACTTCAGGACAAAGGGCTTGGCCTGGCAGCCATCAGTTACGACTCACCCGAGATAATGGCCGCTTTCAGCAAACAACGCGGCATTACATTTCCTCTGTTGTCGGATGCGGGTTCCGTCACCATAAAACAATACGGCATTTTGAATCCGGTCCCCGAGTGGGGTCTGGGTCCGGATAAGGATGATCCTGCAGTTCGGGCCGAGGTTCAGAAATATGTGTCTGTGAACCAGGCGAGACCGGACATGGTGGGAATGTCGTTTCCGGGCACTTTCATCGTCGACCGGCAGGGCCGCGTCACGTCGCGGTTCTTCGAGGATTTCTACTTCGAACGAAACACCGTTTCGAGCATCATGACAAGGCTTGGCGATAATGCGCCCATCGCCGGTACCAGGGTTTCGACAGGACAACTCGATGTAACGACCTACCCGAGCGACTCAGCCGTCGCGCCGGGAAACCGCTTCTCGCTGGCTTTCGAGATCCAGCCTCACTCCGGCATTCACGTCTACGCGCCAGGCGCCAGGGACTATCGCGTCATCGCACTGAAGATCGAGCCGCAACCGTTCGTGCGATTGCTGCCAATGAAATATCCGGCTTCGCAGATCTACTTCTTCAAGCCTTTGAATGAGCGGGTCCCGGTGTATCAGAAGCCATTCACACTCGTGCAGGAAGTCATCCTTGAAGGTACCGCGCAGGCTCAAGCGGCGTTTCGCGGAAAAGATTCGGTGACGCTCAACGGCACGCTCGAATACCAGGCCTGCGATGACAAGATCTGCTTCAATCCGGCATCCGTTCCGCTTTCGTGGACGCTTACACTGCGGCCGATTGTCGTCGAGCGGCCGATTCCGCCGAGGTAGAGACGAGAAACCTTCTTCTCATTTCAATCGTTGCGTCGCTGCTTCGGTCGCAATCCACATTTGCGCAATCCACTCCACAGGCAACCCAGATCCACATTGCGGGCTGGACTGTTTCCGGCAGCCTCAGACTTCGTTTCGAGGACTGGCATTTTTTTGAAACGCAAGCTGGAGATACTGAATACGGCTATGGCGCCTCGCTGTTTCGCTTGGCGATCGGCAGGCAATTCAAGTCGCAGGACTGGCTTTTCGAATTGGCTCAACCGACCTTGATCGGGCTGCCCGACAGAGCAATCGCACCGCCGCCACAGGGGCAGCTCGGCTTCGGAGGTTCTTACTTTGCCGCAAACCCGGATCACGCCTTCGGTGTTTTCCTGAAGCAAGGCTTCGTCCGCTTCAAAGATATTGGTGGAGACAAAGCAAGCAATCTTCGTTTAGGCCGTTTTGAATTCGGGGACGGGCTGGAAATAACTCCGGAAGGCGCGCTTGGCTCTGTTATTCGGGATCGAGTCGCGAATCGGCTGATCGGTAATTTTGGCTTCACTCACGTTGGCCGCAGTCTGGACGGACTCCATTTCTCTCGCGGTGCGTCGGACACAAACTTTACATTCGTCGCAGCGCGCCCAACGGAGGGCGTGTATCAAGTCCGTGGAATGAAGGAACTGAACGTAGAGATCGTGTATGGGGCATTGACCAGGACCGTTCGATCGTTTGGCGAAGCCCAGGGACGGATTTTTGCGACCTACTACCGCGATGGCCGCGACGTGGTTAAAACAGACAATCGCCCGCTGGTGCTCCGCGCCGACGACCACAGCAAGATCGGCATCACGACGTTGGGCGGAAACTACGTCCATGTATTTGATGCAGGGATCGATAAAGCCGATGTGCTGGTCTGGGGAGCCGTGCAGACCGGCAGTTGGGGCGTCATCGATCACCGGGCGCACGCCATTGCAGCGGAAGCCGGCTATCAGTTGGCAAACGCGAAGCTCAAACCGTGGCTGCGCGGCGGTTATTTCCGCGGAAGTGGAGATGACGATCCTTCCGATGATGTCCACCGGACGTTCTTCCAGGAGCTGCCAACTCCTCGACCGTTTGCCCGCTTCCCCCTCTACAATTTGATGAACAATGAAGACGGGTTTGCAGAATTGACCCTGAGTCCTCACCGCCACTGGACCTTGCGTACCGAAGCGCATTCGTTGAATCTGGCGAGCCGAAGAGACCTCTGGTACGTCGGTGGCGGCGCGTTCCAGAAACAAACTTTCGGATATACCGGACGTCCATCCGGTGGCCAGAAACGTTTCGCGAACGTGTTTGACTTCAGCGCGGACTATCAGCTCGATTCGCAGACGACGCTAACTTTCTATCTTGCACGCGCCAACGGCAAAGCTGTCGTTCGCAACGTTTTTCCTGAAGGACAAAACGCCATGCTCGGCTATCTGGAGTTGACACGGCGATTCTGAGTTGTTTTAGCCGCGGATTCCGCGTAATTCGCGTAATCCGCGGCTAAAATTCTTCCGGCCGGGGCTAAGATAGTTCGATGGCGCCCGGTTCACAACTCGAAGAATGGGTTATCGATGCTCGTGCCCGAACGCTTGACCTCGTGCGGGACTTGTCCGATGAGCAGTTTCGCGTGCCGCTGATACGCACCATCAACCCGTTTCTGTGGGAGATCGGGCACGCTGCCTATTTTCAGGAAT
>QHXD01000498.1:0-1111 GCA_003223895.1 Acidobacteriota bacterium | reverse complement strand
CGCGCACGATACGCGGTGGAATCTGCCCCTGCCGTCTCGCCAGACCACGATTGATTATCTCGAAGCTGTTCGTGACCGGGTTCTGGACCGGCTCTCCAACTCCAGTCTGGATGTCCGCGATGAGTATTTCGTTCTGCTGTCCATTTTTCATGAGGACATGCACGATGAGGCGTTCACCATAACCCGCCAGACACTTGAATATCCGCCGCCCACGTTCTCTGTAAATCCATCCGTGAGCCACGCCAATTGTTCAAGTGGGCCTCTTCCGGGCGACGTTGCCGTTCCCGGTGGGAACTATCTGATCGGATCGACTGTCAAAGATGGATTTATCTTCGATAACGAGAAGTGGTCTCACGCGGTCGATGTCCCCGCATTTCGAATCGCTCGAGCGCCCGTGACGCAGGCCGAGTTTGCAGCCTTCATCGAGGAGAATGGATACAAACGCTGCGAACTCTGGAGCTCCGAGGGTTGGGCGTGGCGTGAGAGCGCGCGAGCGGAGCATCCGGTCTACTGGAAACGCGATCCTGAACTCGGCTGGCAGCGACGGCACTTCGATCGATGGGTTCCGCTGGAACCATTCCGTCCCATCGCAAACGTGTGCTGGTTTGAAGCAGAAGCGTATTGCCGGTGNNGGGAGATTGCCGCTCGCGGGAGCGATCCGCATTCTTCGGCCAATCTCGATTGGACTGCGAACGGCTGTTGCGATGTGAACAGCCACTCGGGTGGCGATTCGGTTTATGGCTGCCGCCAGATGATCGGTAACGTTTGGGAATGGACCTCCAGCGATTTCCTTCCGTACCCGGGTTTCTCTGAGGATCCTTACAAAGAGTATTCCAGTCCCTGGTTCGGGTCGCACAAAACGCTTCGTGGCGGCGCGTGGTCCACGCGCTCTCGGCTGATCCGTGTTCCATACCGGAACTTCTACACTCCTGACCGCCGAGACATTTGGGCAGGGTTCCGCACCTGCGCTTTGGAAATGTGAAAACGCTCATCGTTACACCGGAGGCGCCTGATACGACGCTGGGCAACAGCGTCACAGCAAACCGCTGGGCCGGCCTGCTCCGGCGCCTTGGACATGATGTTCAATTAGCGCAGGAGTGGACTGGAGAGG
>QHXD01000497.1:4671-5983 GCA_003223895.1 Acidobacteriota bacterium | reverse complement strand
GTTGTTTGCTCAAGCCTTCGACTTCAAGAGGCAGGAACTTTCCGGCAATCCGTTTGCTGTGGCCGAACAGGCGGCCTCCGGATTGTCCGCAACCTTGGGCATTGTGGCCTATCGGACCGGCTCGATAGGCGGGACCCAGCTGACGTGGGTCGATCGATCCGGCAAAAGCCTGGGCGCCATTGGCGCCCCCATGGCCCTCTTGAGAGAAGTGGAACTGTCACCGGATGGTAAGCGCGTTGCCGTACAGCGAACCGTCAATGGCAATTTGGACATCTGGCTCATCAACACCGTTCGCGGTATGCCTACCCGGTTCACTTTCGATCCCGCGTTCGATCAGCGGCCCGTCTGGTCGCCCGATGGGAGTCGCGTCGCGTTTGATTCCAACCGAAAACGCATTTTCAACCTCTACTGGAAACTGGCGAGCGGCGCTGGAGGCGATGAATTGCTGCTGGAATCGGAACAGAACAAAGCGGCATACGATTGGTCTTTTGATGGGCGGTTTCTGCTGTTCCGCAGCATCGATCCCCAGACGGGTGATGACTTGTGGGTTCTGCCGATCTCGCGCGATAAAAAGCCGTTCGTTTTCCTCAAGACCCCCTTTGACGAGCGCGATGGCCAGTTCTCCCCCGATGGCAAGTGGATCGCTTATCAGTCGAACGAATCCGGCCGGTTCGAGATCTACGTCCAGCCGTTTCCGGGACCGGGCGGGAAGTTCCAGATCTCTACCAGCGGCGGCACACAGCCACGGTGGAACAAGAACGGCAAGGAAATCTTCTACCTGTCGTTGGACAGCAAGATGATGGCCGCCTCGGTGAAGTTGTCGGCGGATGGCCAGTCGCTGGAAGTCGGAACCGCGACGTCCCTGTTCCCGGTTCGCATTGCCGGCGGCCCCGTACCTGGCCTTAACAAGCAGCAATACGCCGTGTCTCCCGATGGCCAGCGATTCCTGGTGAATCTCGACGTGGACGAAGGCGCGACCTCACCCATTACGATCATCTACAACTGGAAGCCCAAACCATGAACCTCGCTGCGGGGGTGCACGGCACGCGCCCCTAAACCGCAGAAGTGCCCGCGATCAAGCCGTTCAGATTCACATCTACGAGTAACCGACATACCAGGACTTGGAGTCTCATTGGCCTCCAGCACGTGAGAAGCATAAGCGGGGCCCGCCACCCGAGGGCTTGAATCTCCTGTTCACGGTTCTGACTAACAACTACCATGGGCTATGGCCGTCAGAAGTTTCGACCGGAAATTCGGCGCGGAATTCCTGGAGTCACTTCCCGGTTCTCCCGGCGTCTACCTCGTTTACAAC
>QHXD01000497.1:0-4621 GCA_003223895.1 Acidobacteriota bacterium | reverse complement strand
CCTGAAACGCCGCCTGTCGCAGTACCGCAACACCATACGGCGAAAAAAGCATCGCCGCATGCGCGGGATCGTGAAGGAAGCGGCCCGCATCGAGATCCAGTGTGCGGAGACCCATCTAGACGCGTGCCTCACGGAGACGATGCTGATTCAGAAACATCGGCCCCGCTGGAACATCGTGGGCGCGTACTCGTTTCTCTATCCGCTGATCGGGATCCGATCCGCGAACGGCAACATCGAGTTCTGCATGACAACCACTCCGGAGGCCGTCCTCAAGGAGTGTCCCGGCTTTGAGTTTCACGGCGCGTTTCGCTCCAGGCGGATCACTGGCGACGCGTTCTTCGCTTTGATGCGGCTGCTGAGGTTCGTCGGTCACGTCAATCCCTCGAATTGGCGCAGCCGGATCCCCAGGCACAGCTACATCTTCAGCTTCAGAAGACTGCCGTCGAAGTGGGCTGGAGTCTGGGCCTCCTTTTTTAAGGGGGAGTCTACGCTCGCCATGGAAGAACTCATACTCAACCTCGTGGAAAACACGGGGGCCCGGCGCAGGCCGAGCAAGGTCCAGGAGCATCTCGACGAACTCAAGCGCTTCTGGAGGCATGAGGTTTTGACTCTCGCCAAGGTTCGGAAGGCCACAGGCTGCGGTGAGTGGCCGGTTCCCCAATATCAAAGAGATTTAGTTTTTCTTTCTTACAGGGCCGGAGTCACCTCAATCGAAGACCGCGTCAAGTCGCCCCCGCCCTCTGCTCTGCAAATCTCATAAGCCGTATTGAATTCAGACCCTTTTAGGCATCTCCAAGCCTTTTCACAGATCATCAGTAGCTTCCAAATCATCGAGGTTGCATTCTCGACCTTAATTAGACACTTTGGCGTAACGGACCTGAAGATGAGCATGATTGCCGGGCAGCCGCTGCAGCCAGAATTCGAAATTGCCGAGCTTACCGGCTTTCAATGTCGCAGTCATGAATGGCTTGTCTTGCCAGGGACCATCGCCGAACTGATAAGCGCTGTAGCCGGCTCCGGCTTTGAAGTGTGTGAAGTCGTATTCCACCTTCGCTCGTTCGAGGACGTGTTGGATTCGCCCTTGTTTATTCAGCGGCAGGTACGGGAAGTACACGATTTCGCCGCCAAGCCGCGTCGTGATGTTAAAAGGCGCGAAACTCCAGGGAACAAAATATGTCGCGTGTTCGGATGCGGGACCCAGGGTTTGATCGATCATACCCTCTTCGATAAACCTGAAATGTTTTGACGAAAAGACTGTCCAACCCCCTCCAATGAAAAACTCGCGATATTGTTTCGTTTCGCCGAAATCGATGTAGCCAATATCCGGATAGATCCACCGCCCGCGCTCCTGGAAGCCCTCGACATAATGGTAAGTAAACGGCTTGCCATCGCGGAAACCGGTCCTTACCAGCAGAATGGAGTGAACGTCGTTATTGGATTGAGATGCCGCGGTACTCGCAGACCACGCAACGACCGCGAGAAGAACAAACGTGGTTCCATTTCTCACCCCGGCATTCTACAAAATCCTGTCCCGAACCTGTGCGACGATTTCGAACGAGCGCAGACGTGCAGTATGCTCGTAGAGATTTGCGGTGATCATCAATTCATCCGGCTCCGCCAGCCACTACCGTCGATAGCCCCACTGTTCGGCATGCTGGGCAAGATCGAGGGAATTGCGGAACGCGTCGGCTGCAGTCGCGCCTTGCGGGACGGGACACAGGTCCAGGATGGAGAACGGGATCATGTTGATGCACTCACGTACGTTTCGTGCTCTCCTTTAAGCATAGTCTTGATCTGACCCCGCCGGGGTTGCATTTGAAGCCGTATTTCAGTTGAAATAGACCCCACAGGAGGAAAGCGATGACAGCGAACCTAAAGACAAAGCCCCAGGTGGCGGTCATGAACGCGGTGCACGACCTGCCGGTGCTGGTGGCGCGCGACAAAGGCTACTTCAAGGACGAGGGGCTCGACCTCGAGTTCGTCACTACGCCGGGCATGGCGCAGGTCACCACTTCGCACTCGGTGAAATTCGACTCCGTGTTCGACCGGCCGCTCGACTCGGTCTACAACGAAGGCGGCATCGACCAGTACCGCATGTGCGAGTGGGGCATCATGAAGCGCGCGGTCGAGGCCGACGCGCAGGGCCTGCGCGGGCGCAGGATCGTCGCGCTCGGCGCCTCGATGTCGAAATTCGCCATCGTGGTGGCGCGCGACTCGAAGATCTACGAGCCCGAAATGCTGAAGGACAAGCCGATCGCGGTGACGCCGAACAACGGCTCAGAGTTCACCACGCTCAAGATGATCGAAGGCTTCCTCGAGCCCAGCCATGTCCAGCGCACCAACATCGGCTCGATGCTCAAGCGCCTCGAGGCAGTGCGCGACGGAAAAGTCGCGGCAGCGAGCCTGATGGAGCCCTGGATCAGCGTCGCGCAGAAGTGGGGCATGCGCATCCTCATCGAGTCGCATTCGACCCGCGCCGAGGCGGCCGGCGACGACCTCGACGGCGCCACGCTCAAGAAGATGTTCCGCGCCCAGGCGCGCGCAGTGGAGCTGATCGAAAAAGACCCGACGCCTTTCGCCCACTACCTCTCGCGCGAGACCGGCGGCCTGCTCCAGCCCGAAGAGCTGCAGACCTGGCGGCTGCTGCACGCCGCGCCGCAGCCCTACACGCGCGAGCGCTTCGACGATACCTACAACTGGACGGTGAAGTGGAACATGACAGTGCCGGGGGCGACCTACGAGAACACCGTCGACAACCGCGCCTGGCAATAATCAGCGAGATACACCGATCGCTTCGAGCCACTCTGTACGCCAGCGGACCAGACCTTTTCCCGTAATGGGGAGAGATGGCGTCGAAGGGAATCGTTGCGGAATACAAGTGGAGAAACCCCCATGTCTTCGTTGTCTGGGACGTGAAGGACCAAACTGGGAAAACCATACAATGGGTGGGTGAAATGGCTTCTGTAACCTCGATGATCGCGGATGGAATGACCAAGGATTCCCTTAAGCCCGGCGACGAAATTACTGTTCTCTCCTTCCCATCGAAGGTCGCAGGCTCGACCGAAGCTCTGATCAAAAAGACAACGAAAGCAGATGGCACCGTTGTCGTGGACAATTCGCGGGTACCAAATCTCCGGCAACCTTAGTTCTTACTTTTTGAGGATAAACGAATGCGAAACCGAATCATTGTCATGATCGTCGCTTCAGCGGGCCTGACTTTTTCGCCGGTTGGCCTGGCACAGGAAAGACCGTTCGGACGGGGTGCATCGGAGACTCAGCCGGCCAAAGAACTAACTCCGGGGCCGGGCTGGAAGACCTGCCCGCGATGCACGAATGACAAGCAATTCAAGGCCGCCTACGAGACCTACAAAGTGGAAGGCCACTCGTTTGATCCTCATGACATCTCTGGAGTCTGGGGCAATAACGGCCTGGAACTGGATGTAAAGAATGTCCCCGCATTCACGCCGATGGGAGAGCGGATGTTCGAAGAGACCCGGTCGGAGATTCCAACCACGAATTCGAAGGATGGCATGTTGATATGCGATCCGCTGGGTTATCCACGCTGGTTCGCATACAACTACGGATTCCAGTTTGTCGTGCTGCCCGACCGCGTCCTCCAGTTCTTTGAATTCGGCCATACCTGGCGCGACATCTGGACTGACGGGCGGGCGCTTCCTGCGGATCCTCCACAGCAACGTTGGCTGGGATACGCCGTCGGCAGCTGGGAGGGTGATACGTTCGTTGTCGAAGGAAGCGGCTATGACGACAGATCCTGGATTTCAGAAGACCGGCGGAATCGCATCCGTGGCTTTCCACATACCGATGAGATGCGGATCCTCGAGCGTTACAGACGCACCAGCTATGGAACGCTCGAGGCCGAGTTGACGATCACCGATCCCAAGGTTTTCACAAAGCCGTGGACGACCAAAGGCACGGTCCAACTGCTCCCGAACGCCGAGCTCTGGGAATATTTCTGCGTACCTTCCGAATCGGCTGAGTACAACAAGCGGCTGATCGATGCTGCAAAGCGGAAAGAATAGCCGCCGCATAGGACTCCCCTCCTAACTTAGGAGGCCTCGAGACCTAGCTGTAGCGGCGGTCTATGACCGCCGGTATTTCATTGATTCCGGAAAACCGGCGCTCATAGAGCGCCGCTACAGTTTGGTTCCACCACTTTTTCTGATACCTTCCCCAGCGGTCGTAAGCGACGACAAGGAGTGTGGGATGGCCGCGGTATTGATTCGAGGGGAGGGAATAGCAGGTACCTGCTGTTCGCGCCTGCTTGGCGACGCGGGCTTGCAGCTCACCGTGGAGAAACTGCGTCGTTCGAAGCTGCCTGCGGTCATGCTGGGCGATACAGCGCAGAAGCTTCTGCGGGACGTTTTTAATCGCGCCGATCTCTTTGAGGGCTTGCCCCAAATACGCAGACGCGCGGTGGCATGGGGACGTGACTACAAGCCGCTGACACTCCCGCACTCTGCCGTGGTTGTCTCCGAGCAGGAGCTTCTGGATCGCATCCGGCAACCGTTGCCGCAAAGTGAACAGCCGGAGGCCGCGGAACCTGAGTGGACGATCGTTGCTTCGCCTCCACTGCGGCCATCCTCCGTCGAGCACCATTTTG
>QHXD01000070.1 GCA_003223895.1 Acidobacteriota bacterium | reverse complement strand
GAGGGCCCAACCCCTGGACTTCGGCTCGTTCATTCACTTTCACGCCCAGATACGTAAACGTGATTCCCGGCCGCAAGGGATAGCCGTAGAAGGGCGGCCGGTCGATAGCCTGCGCCCAGTGGGACTTCGGGGGATTGAGACCTTCAGTCCGGCAGTCATCGAGGACCTGGTGATCGAAACGGCCCGGCCGCACCGCCTGGTTGAATTCACGAACAGTCGTTTCGAGGTTCCGCGCCGGCAGGCCGAGCCCCGAAGCCAGTTCTGCGATGCTTGCCGCGGAAATCGGTGGAAACACGGAGGGCATGAAGCGGCCCGTCGCTTTCGAATCGATGATGGACCATGCGATCTGATCCGCCTGTTGAGCGACGAGGCGTCCCCAGATCGCATAGCGTTTGGGCCAAAGATCCTCGCCTTCGTCATAAAAACGCTCGGCTCGCTTGTTGACGACGATGCCGAGGGGGACGCAATCCAGCCGCGTGACAATGCCGCCGTCAAATTTGGGCGCGCGGCCATCGATGGCGACGGCGTGGCACTGCTTTGGATCGCCCACCGATTCGGCGCCCAGGCTCATCAGCAGCCTGAGCAGCCGGCCCTTGTTATAGGGCGTGCCGCGAACAATGAAATTTCGTGCGGCTTCGCCCCACACTTCTTCCAGCCATTCCAGATTGGCCTCGAAGCCGCCCGAAGCCGCCACGAGTGCCCTGGCCCGGAACGCCGCAGGGTGACCGTTGAGCAACATCCTGCCGCTTTCGAACCTGCCGTCACGGATGTTCAACTCCGTCACTTCGGCATTGTAGAATACGCGAATGCCACGCTCGGCGGCCGCGGCATAGTAAGCGTTCATCAATGCTTTGCCGCCGCCCAGAAAGAACGCATTGGTCCGGCCCAGATGCAGCGTGCCTTCGAGCGAAGGCTGAAAGCGAGCGCCGCAGTTCTTCATCCAACGGGTGGCCTGCAGTGAATCGCGGATGACCAGCCTTGCAAGCTGTTCCGTCGTCTTGCCTTCGGTGACGCGCAGGAGATCCGAAAGGTATTCTTCTTCGGTGTATGCATCCGTCAGCACATCTGTGGGAGCTTCGTGCATGCAGCGCATGTTGCGCGTGTGACGGCTGTTGCCCCCGCGGTACTCCGGTGGAGCGCACTCGAGCACCGCTACGGACACGCCGGATTCCCTTGCTACCAGCGCGGCGCACAAAGCGGCGTTACCGCCGCCCACGATGGCCACATCGGTTTCTATGATTTGTTCTCCCATTGCCTGCAATCCTACCAGTTTTGGCAACAAAGTATTCCCCTCCTCGTGAGGAGGGGCTTTGCACAAAAAGTCGCAAGGAGTGGAATAACTTTTTCTTGCAACGCCGCCCTCCATATGAGGTAGCTTCTTCCAAGCGAAAAGGAGTCGGCATGGCACAAAAAAAGAACTCTTCGAACCGAAACATGGAACGTCGGAACTTCCTCAAGCGCGGAATGCTTGCCGGTGCTGCCGCAATTGTCGCGCCGGCTGCTGCGGCGGCGCAGCAGGCTCCCGGCACGCCGCCTGAGGACGAGGTTCTTACCACGGACAGTTGTGGGTCGGACTACATGGTCGACGTGATCAAGTCACTGGGGTTCGAATACGTCTGCGCGAACCCTGGATCGAGTTTTCGGGGGATGCAGGAATCGATCCTCAACTACGGTGGCAATCGAAACCCTGAGTTCATTACGAATTGTCATGAAGAGTCTGCGGTGGCCATGGCGCATGGCTACTACAAGGCCGAAGGCAAACCGATGGCAGTGCTGGCTCATGGCACCGTCGGCCTGCAGCACGCCTCAATGGCCATCTACAACGCCTGGTGCGACCGCGTTCCAGTGTACATCATGCTTGGTAATTACGTCGATGCGGCGGTTCGCCGGCCCGCGGAGTGGTACCACGGCGTCCAGGACTGTGCGGGGATGGTACGGGATTACACGAAGTGGGACGATCAGCCCGCCTCGTTAACGCATTTCGGCGAGTCCGCTGTACGTGCGTACAAGATTGCGATGACTCCGCCGATGGCGCCCGTGGTCCTCGTGCTCGACGCAACCCTCCAGGAAAGCCCGCTCGAGAGTAAAACAAAATTGCCGATTCCGCGGCTGACCATGCCCGCGCCCCCGCAAGGGGAAGCGGGCGCCGTTGCGGAGCTCGCGCGGCTTCTAGTGGCCTCCGAGAACCCGGTTCTGGTTGCCGACCGGCTGGCGCGCACGACGGCAGCGATGCCGTTGCTGATCGAACTCGCCGAGACGTTGCAGGCGGCGGTTATCGATCAGGGCAGCCGGATGAATTTCCCGTCGCTCCATCCTCTTAATCAGACACAGCGCGCTGCGGCTGCAGTCGGCGAGGCGGACGTCGTAGTGGGCCTGGAGGTGGCCGACTTCTGGGCAACGGTCAACAGCTTGCGGGACCAGTTGCATCGCTCCACACGAAAGACGACGAAACCAGGCGCGAAGCTGGCGACCATCACGACCGGCGACCTCTACATCAGGTCGAACTATCAGGATTTCCGTCGGATGGCAGACGTCGATCTGGCTATCGCGGCCGATGGGGAAGCCACGCTGCCGGCCCTGATCGAAGCCGTGAAACGCCTGATTACTGCCGATCGCAAGCGTGTGTTTCAGGAGCGCGGCGCGAAACTCGCACAGGCCAGCAAGAATGCGCGCGAGCGTCTGCGGGAAGCGGCCACGTTTGCGTGGGATGCCAGCCCGGTGAGTACGGCGCGCGTCGCGGCAGAACTGTGGGCGCAGATCAAGAATGAAGATTGGGCCCTGGTGTCGAATTACTACAGCGAAGCTGGTGTGTGGCCGCGCCGGCTGTGGAACTTCGACAAATCCTATCAGTGGCTTGGTCACGCGGGGGGCGGCGGCATTGGTTACGGCGCGCCGTCGTCGGTGGGCGCGGCGCTCGCCAATAAGAAACACGGCCGTTTCTCGGTTAGCCTCCAGACCGACGGCGACCTGATGTACGCGCCAGGCGTCCTGTGGACCGCGGCTCACCACCGCATTCCACTCCTGAGCGTCATGCTCAACAACCGGGGTTACCACCAGGAACTCATGCACGTGCAACGCATGTGCAACCAGCGCAACCGCGGGATCGATCGTGGGACGATGGGATCGACACTCACCGATCCCAACATTGACTTCTCAAAGGTCGCACAGGGCCTGGGCGTCCATGGCGAGGGGCCCATCACGGATCCAAAGGACCTTGGGCCGGCGCTCCGCCGGGCGGTTGCGGCCGTCAAACGCGGCGAACCGGCGCTGGTGGATGTGGTCACGCAGCCAAGGTGAGAAGGGAATAATGAAATATTTCGCGCTGTTTTACGACGTTGTCGAGAACTTCGCTGAACGCCGCAAGCCGTATCGGGAACGGCATCTCCAGTTGGTCAGGGAGGCTCATGACCGAGGACATATTCCGCTGGCGGGCGCGCTGGGTGATCCTCCCAACGGCGCATTGCTCGTATTCCGTGTAGAAGATGTTTCGATTGTGGAAAACTTCGCCCGAAACGACCCGTATGTGACGCAGGGCGTCGTTACGCGTTGGGAAGTAAAGCCATGGAATGTCGTCGTGGGCGTCCTCCTTTAGCAGGGCATCAACATATTTGCCGAATCCACGCAGGGCGGATCTGCAATCAGCAGTTTGGAATCGCCGATTTGGAATATATACAGCCGGATTTTCTACAGCCTTAGCGATATTGCTTTTGAAAATTGCTTTAGAAAATTTTCTATGTATATTCCAAATTGGCGATTCCAAACTGCTGATTGCAGATCCCCCTCCCTGGATTCGGCAAGTATGTTGATGCTGTTTAGCCGGCCCCGGCGATCTTTTGTCCGGGGCGAGTAGGCGCCGGCCCTAGCTGGCGCCTACAAATCCTGGTCGCCGTCGCCGCAATATCCCCTTAGAAGTTAAACCGGGCGCCGAGCGTAAACCTCCGGTTCCCCGATGCCGTGGTAATACGCCCGAAACTGAAATTGGTGCCGGCCGTCCCGGTGATGGTTCCGGTCCCGGTGCTGTTGATGTTCAGGTTCGGATTGCCGAAAACGGGATGGTTCAGCACGTTGACGGCATCCACGCGAAGTTGAAAATCCTTCGTTTCGGTAATCCTGATGCGCTTGATCAGGTCCAGGTTCAGGCCCATGATCGGCGGCCCTTCGATCCATTTCAGGCCCAGACTGCCGATCTGTCCCGGTTGAGGATTCACGAGAAGAAGGTTGCCCTGAGAATCTGTAATCGCCTTATTCGTGAATTGGCCACTGAGCGCATTCAACGATGTGACATTGGCTACCGATGGATCCACGATCTGTTGAAGACCCGCAAAGTAGGTCACGCCTGTTGATGTCTTCGTGACTTTCCCCATATTCTTGGGAAAATCCCCGACGACGGTGGGGGTGGCAACGCTGGTGGTCTGATTGATTGTCGCGATTGGAGCCACGATGTTCAGCGGCGCTCCCGACGTAAAACTGAAGAGCCCGCCCAACTGCCAGCTCTCGACCAGCCGTTTCACGAATGCGGGAGCGTTACCAAGCAATCGATGGTTCGGGCCGAACGGCAATTCGTATGTGCCGTTGGTTGTGAGCGCATGGGTGCGGTGGAAACCAAGCAGCGCTTTGTTCGACGAGCGGTTGTTTGGATCCCGATAGTCGATGGCGGCATCCCCGTCGTTTTCACCGATAGCCCGGCTCCACGTGTACGTGAAGGAATTTGTAAGGCCCTGCGAGAGCCGCTTCGTTGCGCTGACTTGCAGTGAGTGGTACGTCGAGCTGCCCGGATTCGAATGCTCGTTCACAAGATTGAATTGCGGATTGAGCACAAAGAAATTTTCCGGGAACAAACCGGTGTTTCGGACGAAACCGCCGCCAAAACCGGTCACGCTTGTGCTCCGATTCAGGAAATCCGCCAGCTGGCCGACGCTGCCGTTCGCGATAAACGCTCGAGTGTTTGTGTTCGCACGCAGTGACGCTGATCCCGTTACGGTGGTGCCGTTGATCGCGCCCGAACCGAGATTGAGTCCTCTCAACATATCGTCGAACAGCGTCGCATTCCCGCCGTTTCTCGTTAAGTTGAATGCATTGAGGAAGCCATTCTTGAGGATTTCGTCGTTGTTCAGCGGAATTGCTCCCCAGAGGTGTGTGCCTTTGGTGCCGACGTAGGCGACGTCCAGCGTCAAATTTTGCGCAATCTCCCGCTGAAGCTCGAAGTTGAAGTTTTGAATATATGGGCTCACGCGATTTGTGACGGCGGCCTGCATGACATCCGACCGCTGTCCGTTCAGCGGGGCCGGCTGGAGCGGCGGAAACTGGTGCGCTATGGGCAGCGTGACGTTCACCAGGTTGAGGTAATTGGTGGGGTTAAAAAAGATGCCGGTGTTGGTGGAACCCTCCATCGTGCCCGGGATCGAGCCCCCGATGTTGTTGAGATTCCCATTCACACCGATAAGGCCGCTGCCCACATAACTCCAGCCGTACCCCGCCCGAAGGACCGTCTTGTCTTTTCCAAACCACGGGAGCGACCAGCTGAAGCCAACCGAGGGAGCGAAGTTGTTGTTGTCATCGCCCCAAAGTTGCTTTTGCGGGTTCGGTGAGTTCTTGCCGACTAATTCGACGGTCGTCAGGGGGCCGCACGAAATTCCGCACAGTCCTGCGACTCCGCCCACGGGGGCTCCCGCGATACCGTGACCTTCATACGGTACGCCGAACCACTCGTAGTGGATGCCGAGATTGAGCGTGAGATCCCTGCGAACTTTCCAGCTGTCCTTGAAGAACCAGCTGTATTCGGTCGTCTTCCAATCGCGGATCTTCAATTTAATTCCCTGGTCATAGCCGCGGAAAACCAGATCCTTCGGGTTTCTGAGATCGAAGGCTTCCGCAATCCTGTTGATTGATCCGGCAAGGTCGGTCATCAGGTTCCGCGCCACGGTCTGGTTGTTTCCGGTCAGACCGGGTATGGCAACGTTGTCGATTCCGACAACCGCTACTCCCCCCGGGCCCAAGGTGGCTTGCGGAGTGAAATTGCTGTCATTGCCTGCGTTGGACTCGCCTAAGCGAAGTTCAAAGCCGGCTTTGAAGGCGTGCTGGCCCCGCGTCCAGCTGAGAGTATCTGCGTAACTGTAGAGCGGGCTTTTGGAGTTACGTGTGTTGCCATCCCCGGCGGTCCAATTAACGATATTGTCCGGAAACAACGACGTGATGACCTGCAGCGGTACACCATTGTACTTTGGGAGTAGCTTGTACGCCGTCAAGCCGGGCTCGACGGGCTCTCCTTCACCCAAGACGGGTCTTCCGACGTACCAGGGCGCCCAGCTGGATTGCTTTCCTCTCTTGTAGCCGATGCGGAGTTCGTTCACGATGCTCGCCGAGAGCGTGGATACAAGAGATCCGTTGTACAGCATCGGCCATTTCTGGTTCGAGCCGTTATACCCGCCAGGCCAATTCATGATGCCGGACTGCACGGTGTTGTTCTTGCCTCGTTCCCATGTGTAGTTCACGCTGAGCTTGTGCCTGGAACTGAAGCTGTGATCGAGGCGCCAATTGATCTGGTCGCGATTGGTGTCGTAGCCCTGGCCGTCCGGGAAGTCCAGACCGCCGATGCGGCGTGTAAACCGGATACCGGCCGTGTTCAAACCGTCGCCGACGGTGTAGTCATTCGGCATCGGCATTCTTGCCAGCAACGTATTTTGAATAAAACCGCTCGGATCAAGACCCGGCCGGTTCGGATCGCGGGCACTACCGTCGGCCCTGGTGAACACATTGAACTGCTGGAGATCACCTGTGGCGTTCGCGGGCTTCAGCGGATTGCCGTTGCGATCGACTGTCGGGTTGTTCTGAGTCGAGTTCTGATTATCCACACCGGGGAAGAATCGGAAGATGCCCTGCCGCGCGAGCGGTGTCAGCACGACGCCGACGAAGTTCTGGCGAAAGATGTCGCGCTGCTCGTCCACCAGGAAAAAGAAAAATGTCTTGTTCTTGATGATGGGCCCGCCGAGACGGCCGCCGAACTGGTTCCGATTCTCATAGTCCTTTTTAGCGCCGTTAAAGTTGTTGAACCAGTTGCTGGCATCGAGCGCCGAGTTGCGGTTGGTCCAAAACAGGCTGCCACGGAACTGATTGGTTCCGGAGCGAGTAACCATCTGCACCTGTCCGGAGCCACGCCCTACTTCCGCATCGACAGGCGCAGTGATGACGCGGACTTCCTCGACGAGGTCGGGACCGACGTAGTTTTGTGAGAATGCGCCATGGTTGTACCGGCCGTCGGAGACCGTAAAACGGTCCCGCGTTGTATTCACCGAACTGAGGCGTCCGCCGGCAAAGTAGCCGTCTTCTCCAGTGGTGCCCCCGTCGGTCGGGCCTACGCCTCCCGTCGTCACGAGCAAATCCATCACGCTGCGCCCCCCCAGAGGAAGGTCGCGTATTTTGTATTCCGGAAGTACCGAACCCACTGACGATGACGATGTCGCAATCAGCGTGTCGGCCGCCACGGTTACTTCAACCGCTTGCGCCACCGAACCGACCTGCAGCGTGAAGTTCAGCCGCACCTGCTGCGAGATTCCAAGCGTGACGTTGTCATACGCCGCAGTCTGAAAGCCCGGCAGCTCCGCGGTTACTTTGTAGGTTCCGGTCTGGAGACTGGCAAATTGGTACGCGCCCGCTTCGTTGCTTAACACCGAAGTGACGATGCCGGTCCCGGTGTTCGTCGCTGTGACGTTCACTCCAGGAATCAAAGCGCCCGTTGAGTCGGAGACAGTCCCGCCCAATGTGGCGTTACTCGTTTGAGCGAACGTGGGTGTGAAAGGAACGAGACACAAGAGCAGTAGGGCTGCTACGAAGCGTTTACTCATAGAACTTCTCTTTCGAGTAGATTCATTTTGATTTGCGAAACTTGATGCAGGCTGTGCCGTATCGATTGGGACAAAGCGGATTCCCCTCCTTGCAAAGGAGGGGTGGCTGCGCCATTAATAAAATGACGCGCAGCCACCGAAGCGGCGCAGACGGGGTGGTCGCTCACACGCCATGTTTCAAAACGCATTTCGCCACGGGACGTGTGAGCGACCACCCCGGCCGCGCCTTTTCGCAACGGGAACTTTTCTTTATGGGCGCAGCCACCCCTCCTTTGCAAGGAGGGGAATCCGCTTTGCCCCACGAATACGTCACCGTAACTGCGACATCCATCCTACATGCCTCGTTAGAACGCAAGCTTCAAGGCGAGTTGAATCACGCGGTAGTCTCCTGAGGTAACACCGCCAATCTGGCCGGCGATACCGCTCTGGTCGGCTGTAGCGGATCCGAACAGCGCGGAATTCAGGTTCATGTTCGCGGCCGGAATCAGCGGGTTCAAATGATTCGGCAGATTGAACGCCTCCCCCCGCAATTGAATCGAGCGCTTCTCTCCAATCGGGAACGTGCGTGACAGGGCCATATTCAGCTGGATCAACCCCGGCCCCTGCACGGTTCCGTAGGCCATGTTTCCATAAGTGCCCAGGTCAGGAATCGCAAACGCCGCCTTGTTCAAATAGCTGATGCAGGCGGTACCTGTTGGAGGGCAAGCCTTTCCCTTATTGGGAGAATACACGTCCGCCAATAACTGATTTGCGGTTTGGTTCGCGGCCGTGGTTAACGCCCGGTCGGTGCCGCTCATGATCGTCATGAAATTCCCGGTCTTCAGTTGAAGAATCGGCGCCAATTGCCAGTTGCCCACAACGGTCTGAAGCGTCTTATTGGAAAACTTCGGCGTGTTCACGACCATGTTCAGCGTGAAGAAATGCCGGACATCCGCGTTGCCCACCGTGCAATTGCCACGATATGCCCGGCGGTTGCCCGGCGGCGTCAGTCCATTCCCGCTCGGCTGCTGATCATAGACGTCGGAGATGCAGTGCGACCACGTATAGTTCGCCAGCATACTCACGCCATGCGCCAGCGCTTTATTGGCCGACAGGTACATGCCTTCGTAGCTGGCTGTACCGCCGTTCAGCGTCTGGGCGATATTCGCGAAATACTGTCCTTTTAATGGATCCTGGCGATACAGAACGCGCCGCATATTCTCATTGGCTGTCGTTGAGCAAGTCGGATAGCTTTGCGGCGCGACCGAGCCGTTGGCCTGGACCACGCTCAACGTGCACGATGCCAGGCCGAGAAACTCCGCCGGATTTGCAGTCGTCGATGTGTTCATGTGGATCGTGCTGTTACCGACATAGTTGGCCGTCAACAGCCAGGTTCCCACTTGCCTCTGGACGCTCAGGTTCCAAAGGTTCACATACATCTGTTTGAACTTCTTGTCGAGGTTCTCCACGGTATTGACATAGAACCCGGCAGTCGGGAATGGCGCATTCTTGACGGTGCTGCCGATGCCAACGACGCCCGCTAATGCTCCCATTGGGTTCTGCCCGGCCGCCGAGAAGCCCGGCACTCCAGGGAAGGTCAGCCAGGGATCTGCAAAACTGACATTGGATAAGGAAACCCGATCGGCAAACGGCGGGCCAAAAGACATTTGATTAGGGTAGAACATGTGCGTCCGGTCGCCCGCCATGCCAAAGGACGCGCGGATCGTCATCTTGCCGTCGCCGACAGGATCAATCGCGAGTCCGACGCGTGGAAAGAAGTTCAACCATTTGTCGCAGTTGTAGCTCTTCCCGCAAACGTAGTTGGGATCGCCGGGAAAGATCACGCCCGGCGGCGCGTTGGGAAACACCGGACTGCGGTAGCCCTGAGCGAACAACTTGGGATCGACAAAGTGAATCTGGCCCCACTTGCTGGATGGCGCCACATACGGCTCCCACCGCACGCCATAGTTCAACGTGAGGCGACGGTTTGCCTTCCAGGTATCCTGCGCATAGAGGGACTCATAGTACTGCCGGGTGTAGAACCCGTATATCGTGCCCTGCGCAAATGTTCTGGCGTTGCCGATCATCAGATCCGCCAAACCCAGAACCGTCACGGTGCCATCGAACGTCATCGAAGCCGTAGCGTTGACGCCGGACCAGTAATTCATCTGCTGGTGATATAAAGATCCACCAAAGCCAAACTGATGGCTCCCCTTGATCCAACTGAGGTCTTCGGCAATGGCTGGGTTCGGCCCATTGTGTGATTGTCCCGGGTTCGCGGCCCCGCCGCCAATGGTGAATCCCAGGCCTCCGGTAACGGTCATACTGATCACCTTACCCGCCAGAGGACTGACATTCGCGCCGAAATCGGCGTACGACGCATAGTTGTCCGGGACCTTCCGAATGTTCGTGCGACTGGCGGACGCGCGGAAGGAACTGACGACGTTGGAATTGATCAAGTACGTGTTGCCGATTGCGATCTGGTAGTCCAGGTCGTTGACGCCGTACGTGTTGATCGACAGCGGATTCTTTCCATCAAACGTCGAAGCGACATTGAGGTACCCGGCGGAAAAGCGGCCGAAAATCGAATTTTTCTGGCTCTTCTGCCAATCAATTCTCCCGACGTAAAGATCTTCATGCTGGTTGGCGACGTAACCATATTTGACTGTCCCGCAGTCATCCAGCGGAGTCGGCAGCGTCGAGACGAATTTCACGGCCGCACGGTCAAACCTGCCGGGGTCGATCCTGTTGCCGACGAACGGCGCGGACAGATTTCTCGCTATTCCCTGCTGACACGCCGCGGATGCAAAAGTTGTGAAGTCGCCTTGCAGCATTGCCGCCGTGGGAACGTAACCGTTATTGAATGCCGGGTCCGAGCGTTGAATGGTGCCTTGATAACCGCCGAAGAAAAACAATTTATCTTTGATAATGGGTCCGCCGAGCACTCCACCGAACTGATTGCGTTTCAGCGTGTCGCGCTTGAGCGCAAAGAAGTCGCGCGCGTTCAGCTTGCCATTGCGCAAAAATTCGAACAGGTCCCCGTGTAGTTCGTTCGTGCCGGATTTCGTGACGGCGTTTACCGTCGCGCCGGAGTGAAAGCCGTATTGTGGCTGCAACACGCTGGTTTCGACCTTGAATTCCTGCAACGCATCCGGGAACGGTATCGGCAGCGCGAGATTGTTGTACGGATCCTGATAGATGGTGCCGTCCAGCTGGTACGACACGGAATTGCCCTGCCCGCCCGCTACCGAGACAACGATGGTCGGATAATTCCGCACCGTGTTGATCGCACCGTTGCCGGGCGAACTTGCCATGCCCGCAAGGAACACCAGCTCGATCGGATTGCGCCCGTTCAAGGGCATCTCGGAGACTCGCTGGTTGTCTACCACCTGGCCGACGCTCGTCGAACGGGTCTCCACTTGAGCGATGTTGGCCTCCACTGTGACCTGTTCGCCGACCGCCCCAACCTTCAACGGGACATCGATAGTAAGATTGCTATCCACCTGCAGCACGATGCCTGTCTGGATGTACGTGGTGAAACCCGCTTTGGACCCCTCCAACATGTACGGGCCTAGCGCAAGAGTGGGAAGCACATACCTGCCATCTTCGCCGGAGAGGACCGTTCGCACTGCCCCAGTGGCGGTCTGGGTCACCTTGACCTCGGCACCCGGTATCACCGCACCGGTCTCGTCGTGGATTGTGCCGCCAATTTGAGCTGTAGCCTGCGACCAGGCAACTTCGCAAGAAAGGAACAAACAACAAAGGGAAAGCAGAAAGGAACGCATACGTTTCTCCTCCAAGAAAGCAGACCCACCGGAATACACCAATCCCGGATAACGAAATCAGAAAACTCTGTCTTTTGGTACCGATACTCTATACCGAGTTGTTTTGATTGCAATTAGATTTTGGGTAGTGCTAGTGAAGGCTGAATGAATTCGGGAGAAAGAATTAGCCGCGAATTACGCTGATTACGCGAATGGGGCACAAAAATAATTCTTAATGCGCCCCATTCGCGTAATCAGCGTAATTCGCGGCTAATTCTTTCTCCCGAATTCATTCACACGTTCTATAATGTCCGTCTGCAAACCACATTCTTGTTGAGGAGACATGCCATGAGACGAACCATGCTTCTTGCAATGGTGTTCGCGATCGGCTCGCTGTCGATCGTCGCCGCGACTTTTCAGCAGCCGCCGGCCCAGCAGGGCCCAAAGATTGTCGAGGTCGAGAAGCTCAAGGACAACCTGTTCATGCTTAAGGGCGGCGGCGGCAACACGGCCGTGTTCATCGCTTCGAACGGCGTCATCGTTGTGGACACGAAGAACCCCGGGTGGGGTCAGCCGATTCTGGACAAGATCAAGGAACTGACCAACAAGCCGATAACGACGATCATCAATACGCACACTCACGGCGATCACGTCAGCGGCAATGTGGAATTTCCAGCCACTGTCGATGTCATCGTCCAGGCGAACACGAAGGCGAACATGGAGAAGATGACTCCGCCCACCGGTCTGCCGCAGCAGGGGCCACCGACCAACATCTTCAAGGTCAACAATGGTCGAGGTATGGCAAAAAGGACCTTTAACGACAAGATGTCGCTTGGCAAGGGGCCTGACGAGATCGACCTTTTCTATTTCGGGCGCGGACACACGAATGGTGACGCGTGGGTTGTTTTCCCGGCGCTTCGAGTCATGCACGCCGGCGACATCTTTTCCGGAAAAAACCTTCCGCTCCTGGACGCGGCCAATGGCGGCAGCGGCGTTGCCATCGGGGATTCGCTCATGAAAGCATTTGATACCGTCAAGAATGTCGACACGATCATCACCGGTCACAGCACGCTCATGACGACGAACGACCTGAAGGAGTACGCGGAGTTCAATCGCGACTTCCTGACGGCCGTTCGCAATGCGAAAAAAGCCGGCAAGTCCGTCGACGATGTGGCGAATAGTTGCAAGATGCCCGCCAAATACACCGGATACGCTGCTCCGCAGCCCGCCCGGCTGAAGAGCAACGTCCAGGTGATTTACGACGAGCTGAAGTAGCGAGCCTTAACGTGCTCCCTTCTTCGAGGCATCCGCAGCAGCCTTCTCCAGAAGGCGTGCGCCACTCAGCGTACCGAACATGCTGTAGTTCCCCTCGTGACAGGCGTACTCGAAGATCGGGTCCTGAGTCCTCCCCATGGGAATCTCTGCGGTCCAGCGGCTCGCAAACGACTGCGGATCGTCGACAGTGAATTGGTAGAGCAGCGTGTCGGGAGCGGTGCGCGTAAACCGTTCGATCAGATGCATGTTCACGCCCGATCCTCTGAAGTTTGTCTTGTCGGTGAAATTGGTGGTGTCGACGACCAGTGTATTGGCTTCCCAATGGCCTCGCGAATCTCCCATCCATTGCCGGATGTTCTGCGGAAGGTGCGGTCGCCCGTCCATCGGTATGATGCGGGCATCGTGGATCTGCTCGTTGAAAATCAGGACGTATCCAGGGATCTGGACGAGCTCAAAATTGTTGTTGGGCGGTCCGGTGTTCGGCCGCACGATGCAGCGCTCGGATAGCGGCCGATCCTCCGGTCCCTCGGCGAGGCGCTGATTCGCCTCTGCCAGGGCGGCCATTCTTTTTTGCGCCTGGGGCGTCAGCGGAGGGATTTTTCCATCCGGCGGATCCACGATCAGTGACGTGCGCCTGGTTCCGACGACCCTTGTTCCCCGGTCCCACCAGAATTCGTTATAGGCCGACGCAAGATCCTGGGTTTCCTGAGTTCCGTTGATCAACCCGCGTGCGGTTGCCGTGGTCTGGCGATTGCCATCCACATTAGCGCTTTGAACCGCCCGCTTCTCGTATGCAGCCGCCTCGTCCTCGGTGAAGACCGCTTTTCCCTTGAGCTCAGCGGGGCGCTCCAACGGGGTGAGCGTGGAGTAGTTCCATCTTCCCTGCAGGTCCGGGTGGCCGTCGGCCGTGCGTGGCGCAGTCCATACCTTCGCTGTGGCATTCGGGGCCTGAGCCGCGACGGGGATCGCGCTCACTGCAACCAGCATAACCATCAAAACGAGAAATCGATGTCTCATCTGAACCCTCCTTATCATTACTAACTGACGTCTGCTGTAGCGGCGGTCTATGACCGCCGGCGGTCATAGACCGCCGCCACAGTTAGTTCGCTGGAATAATCCGTTTCCAGTACTCCCAGGCACGATCGAAACCCGCAGCGGCAGGCGGAAGCGCGGGCTGTTGCGGGAGATACTCTATCTTACCGCCCAGCGCGATCGCCTGTTGCTGGATTCTGGCATTCACGCGGAGGTTGTAAGCCCGGCTTATCAATCCGTTCAACGATGAATCGGTCAGCGCAATGCCGTGACCTTTGAGGAGCACGGCCGGCCTGTTCCCCAGCGCCTGGGCAACGGCACGGCCCAGCGCGGGACTGGTAATGATCGTTTCCCGCGGATCGAACTTGCGAATGTCGAACATCGGTAAACCATCGCCGATGAAAGCGCCACCGTTCACCACTGGGCGCAGCGTCACTGAACTTTGGGTGAACGCCACAATCTCCGGCGTGTGGGCGTGCAGGACTGCGATAACATCGGGCCTCGCTTTGTAAATCTCCCCATGCATATAAACTTCCTGATATTCGTCCGAGCGAGGGCCGGCCGCCGGTTGACTGTCCAGATCATTTTCGATGATGTCGTTGGGCGTGACGACACCGGCGGAGATGTAACGGGAAATGAAATAGTGATTGGGATTCCGCGGATTCCGGACGCTGACGTGGCCGAACGCATCGAGAATTCCCAATTCCGGGGACGCCAGCATGCGATTGGCGTGTGCGAGATCCTGCTTGAGGGCATCATCAGGAGAAGAGGCTCCAGCCGGCGCAGGCGGGCTGGAGACGGGCACCTTGCCATCGGTTAGTTTGAGTACCAGTTGCTTCCAGTACTCCCATCCGCGCTCACCTCCGCGGCCGCCGCCGGTGCCGCTTGGAACAACGGCTTGCTGGGTCTGTTGCGCCGGCGATGTCTGCGGCGTGTTCGGCTGCGCGGTTACCCTTCTTGGATTCGGGTCCCAGGTGCCGCCCATAGAGATCAGCATCTGCTGCAGGCGCGCCGTATTGCGCAGACCATTCACGTTGCTTACAAGACTGTAGACCGAGTTACTCGTGACCACGACGCCGTGCCCCAACAGAAGAATGGAATTGCTCCGGCCGAGCGACTCCGCCATCGCCTGTCCCATCGCCGGAGTGTTGATGAGCCCGGAACCGTCACCCTTGAATTTGCGAATGTCGAAAATCGGCACGACGTTGTCGCCATTGCGCAGTGGTATCGAACTCACCGAGAAGGCCACAAGCTCGGGGGAATGAGAGTGCACGATAGACATCACGTCGGGCCTGGCCTTGTAGATCTCGCCGTGGATGTACACTTCCCGATATTCGTCCGGCCGGGCGCCTGAAACGGGTTTGCTTTCGAGGTCGTTCTCGATGATGTCGCTGGTGGCTACCATTCCGGGAGCCACGTAACGCGAGATAAAATAGTGATTCGGATTGGTGCGGCTGCGCATGCTGACATGGCCGAAAGCATCCAGCACGGACAGTTCCCTGGACGCCAGCATTCGGTTGGCAAGAACCAGATCTTCGATCAGCGCCTGCTCCGGATGTGTTGCGGTCTGCGCTTCGGCAGGAGGCGCCTGTGAAGCACACCCCGACAGAAACAGGATTCCGGCCGCCAACAGCATCGCCCTGGTAGAAAGGAATGTGCTTAACTGAGGCATGATGAATGCTCCCAAGCTCTTTTTTTGCGCCAGTCTAACTCACTTCGCAAAACTACTTCTATGCGAATCCTTCTTGAATTAAAAGCATCGATGAGGCACAGTATCGACGTTCAAGGAGTTTCTTATGAATTTGGCACATCTACACCTTTTGCTGAATCATTTTCCCACCATCGGCACCATGGTTGCGATCGGCCTTTTCGTTGCTTCCCTGATCGCAAAAAACGACGACTTGAAGCGCACCAGCCTCGGGATTTTCTTTGTAATTGCTCTCATATCGCTTCCGACGTATGTGACTGGCAACGCAGCACAGGCGCTGATCAAGGGTCAGGCCGGCGTATCGGCAGTCTTGATGGCAAAGCACCAGGACGCGGCACTCCTGGCATTCGTGTTCATGGAGATCACCGGTCTCGTCTCCTGGCTGGTACTTTGGCAATACCGCCGGCAGTTACGGATGTCGCAATCGAACCTGGCGGCTGTCCTGGTTCTTTCGGCTGTGACCTTCGGTCTCATGGCATGGGCCTCAAACATCGGCGGTGAGATCCGCCATCCGGAGATCCGGGCTGCCGAAGAAGTGACTGACGGGGCGCCGAGTTCAACGGCCGCCACGATTGGTGCTTTCGTACTTAGTCATCCGTGGGTATGGCCGACCAGCGAGACCCTTCATTTCATCGGGCTGGGTCTGCTGTTCGGTATTGTGTTGCTGGTTAATCTGCGAATGCTGGGCATGATGAAGAGCGTGTCATTTGCCGTTTTGCACGGAATGCTGCCGCTGGGGATCGTGGGATTCGGCATCAATGCCATAACCGGAATGTTGTTCTTTATCGCAACTCCCGAACAGTACACGCAAAATGTCGCGTTCTACTGGAAGTTGATCTTCATGCTGCTCGCGGGAGCAAACGTCCTTTACTTCACAGTGGTCGACGAACCCTGGGCTTTGGGGCCCGGAGACGACGCTCCGCTATCCACCAAATTCGCCGCCGCGTCCGCAATCTTCTGCTGGGTTGGAGTTATGTATTGCGGCCGCATGTTGCCTTTCATTGGCAACTCCTTCTAAACTGAGGGTGAGAAAAGAATTAGCC
>QHXD01000069.1:27447-27914 GCA_003223895.1 Acidobacteriota bacterium | reverse complement strand
GTTTCGGACTCGCACTCCGAAACACTATCTGTGAGCGACCACCCCGTCCGCGCCCTTTCGGAACGGGAACTTCTTCTTGATGGCGCGGCCACCCCTCCTTTGCAAGGAGGGGAATACGCTGTCCCTCACCAGTCGTCATGAGGCTCGTTTGAAATAGCGCACCACGCGTTGGATTCCAATCACCAGGCCGATGCTGCTGCAAAAAATGCAACCGGTGCTGAGCGTGATGATGCCGAATTGCCAAAGCGCGCGATTGTAGTACCAGAAGGAAAAATCGAGGCTATGGAAACCGTGATAAATCCAGCGATCAATCCGGCCCAGCCGCGTGTACCGGATGGCAACCCGGCTCATCCTCGGATCAATGTAGAACCATGTTCGGTCCGGATCACCAAACTTGACGCGCAAAACGGGCAATGGCCGCGAGCCGTCATTCGAGTAGTAGTAGGAATCGTATTGGGAGAGGAGTG
>QHXD01000069.1:0-27429 GCA_003223895.1 Acidobacteriota bacterium | reverse complement strand
AGCGATTCCACCGAAAACGGTTCCCGCCTGACCTCGAGAGGTGTTTGCTCGTCCAGATGAAAGAGATTCTCTGAGGCCTGCGCTGGATTCGCGCTCACCAGCAAAGGCTTGTCTTCCACACCGTAGACAAGATAGTAGGGATCGCCCTGGATTCGTACAAACGCGATTTCCTTCGGAGCGCGTTGCTCCAGCACCTGCTTCCATGCGTCGGCATCCATAGCGCGAAAGGCGGAAAGGTTCACCGGACCTCCGCTCAACGCCTGGGGGATTCCATCTCCTGTCTTGCCGCCGGAAGCCCAATCCAGCATTGAAAGCATTCCGCTGAATACCCAGGTGAAGGTGAAAATGCCGAACAGAATACCGCTTCTATAGTGCCATCGCATCCAGCCGGAGTAGGGCACGCTGGAACGAATATACTGAATGATGCCCAGGAGGATACCTGCCAGCGCCACTATCGTACTCAGTCCTGAGATCCAGAGCACGATACCTGTCCATAACGGCTCGTTCAAACGCAATGGAGTGAAATACAGCCAGTGAGGAATGGCGCCAACCCATGCCAGCGTGCGGCTGCGGCGCGTTGTGAGCGCCACAATCTCTCCAATCTTCGCGGAGACGTAGAGTTGTGTGCGGGCCTCGTCATCCACCGTGATCTTGTGAAGAGGAGTCTGTTCGCGCTGGCCGATCGTCCAAAGGTCGGGTTCGTTCAGCAAACCCACATACTGAAAAGCCTCCTCGCGGAGATTCATGAACTTGCCGGCAATCCTCAGAGCCCCGGCCGGCCCCAGTTCCACCAATCGATCGCCGGTGTCGGCAAAGATCGTTGCCGGTTCACGTCCGGTGAATCGATATGCCGGCCGGTCCATAACCGTCAACAGCACAACCCGATTAAAATCTATGTCGAAGCCCCCTCTTGCTACGGCTTCCGCCGGCGTCATCCCAACACGAGCCAGGTCCAGCGGAGGTAAGTGCTGCAACCGTGCCTCTGGAGTGAGGCCCGGCATGCCGCGCGCATACATCATGGCGATTCCTGAGGCGAACCAGACGACAAACATCGGGCCCAGCGCGATGCCGAGATAGCGGTGGATCCACCGGATCATGGTACGTACTCTAGCGGCGGTCTATGACTGCCGGCAATACGGCAATTTGTGAAATCCTCGGCATCATAAATCTTGACGAAAAAGCCGATGATGCAACAGACTCCGTAACCAATTCATTTCTCGGAAGGAGCCACATGCGCCTGGGCAACAACATACGCGGTAAAGAGATCCTTGCAGTCCTGACACTTCTTGGGGCAATTGTCTTCTGCTGGTCGGAAGTACAACGATGGCGCCCCGCACCGGTTTCATGGCCTTCGACAGGCTCGGCTCGATTGGTTTCGATCGAGCGATTGCCTGACGTCGGGGATACGTGTACTGCGATGCCCGTCAGCGCCATCGCGACTCTGAGCGCCGAATTCGAGGATTCGAAAGTTTATGCGGCCGCCACTGTAGACATTACTCGTCCGCCGGTTCGCACAATTCGCGACACGTATCCCATTTACAGTTCGGTCGCGGTCGATACCATTCGTGACGAAGTCGTCCTTCAGGACACCAATCTGTTCGCCATACGGGTATTCAACCGGCTGGATAATACGCCGCCGAGCGCCGAATCCACCACGCCGAAGCGCGTTGTGCAGGGATCGTGTCGATCCAAAGAACGGAGAAATTTACAACGTCGCGATGGATACTGCCGACTCCATCTTCGTGTTTCCTGCAAATGCCAAGGACAATGCCGAGCCCTCGCGCATCCTGCGGATTCCTCATCGAGGGTTCCAGCTGGCCGTCGATGAAGAAAAGCAGGAGCTTTACTCGACCAATCAGTATCCACCTCGCGTGCTGGTATTTCGTAAGAACGCTGCCGGAAGTGAAAAGCCGCTACGCATCATCGAAGGACCCCACACCGGGCTGGCTGATGTCCACGGTGTCGCGGTCGATACACAAAGGAAACTGGTGTTCGTCGGTAATTGGGGCAACGCCAGCGATTACAAGGTTGCCGGCTCAGGCAAGCACTATCCACCTTCCATTACGGTCTACTCGTTCGACGCCAGTGGCGACGCGGCTCCCTTGCGCACCATTCAGGGTCCCAAAACGCAGTTGAACTGGATGGGTGCAATGTCTCTCGATCCGGCGACTGGAAATCTGTGGGTAGCGAACGACGTTGGCGGCTCGGTCCTCATGTTCCGCGGCACGGATAACGGCGATGTGGTTCCGACGCAAATCATCAAAGGAAACAAGACGGCTCTCAATCATCCTGCTGGTATCGCCGTCGATACGAAGAATAAAGAAGTTTGGGTCCTCCGCAACGGTCTATCCGTTGACGGCAAATGGAGACGCAGAACCCATCCGTATCATCCGCAGCGCACCCCTGGGTAGAACTTCCGTGAAGTTCGGCAAACCCCAGGCAGCGGCCTACGACAGCAAGCGCGATGAGTTGCTGGTGCCCAACTGTGTCAATACTCCGCAGATCGCGGTGTTCTCGAGGTTGGCAAAGGAGAATACGACGCCGGTACGAGTCCTCGAAGGCCAAAAAACTCTGATCAGCCGGACAATGCACGCGCTCGAATATGATGCGATACACGACGAAGTCGTCGTGGGCAGCCCTCTGACACAAACTATTCTTACTTTCCGTGGCGGTGCCGGCGGCGAAGAACCTCCCATTCGATTTATCCAGGGTCCGAGTACTCAGATCCAGAGCACCGACTATGACGGCAACGATAAAATCGGTTTGGATTCCGTCAATGGTGAAATTTACCTTCCCTCCGCCACCAGCGGGGGTCCGGGTAAAGGTGTCATCCTGGTGTTCGACAGGCTGGCGAACGGAAACGCTGCTCCCAAGAGAATTCTTGGCGGACCCAACACCGGATTCAATTTTCCCACTGCCAAAGGACAGGGATTCCCCAATGTCGCCATCGATCCCGTCCGCAATCTTCTGATCGTTGCGAGCGGCGGCTCGATGTTGATTTTTGACCGCACGGCCAGCGGAGACGCCAAGCCTCTGAGGAAAATCACCGGCGGTGGCGGTCAAGTCAAGGTCTACCCGCCGAAGGGCTTGCTGATAGGCAGCTGTTCGGGCGGATCGATCTGCGCCTGGAATCTGGACGAAACCGAGGACATGACTCCTCGCTACAGGATCCCAGCTCAACAACTCACGACAGTCGCCTTCTCGGGACTCGCTATCGATCCGATTCATAAGGAGATCATTCTCCCCAGCGGGGGACGAAACGTCATCATGACGTTCTCCTGGCCGGAAGTATTCGACTGAGCGGCGGTCACAGACCAGAGCTGTCTAAAATATCGCGCGAAGCGCATCCGATTAGCGCCGCGTAGCGGCAGCAGAGTGTAGCCCCACGCGTGAGCGTGGGGTATGTGGTGGCGCCTAAAGGTCAGCCCAGCAAGGGGCGTAAGATTGTTTAAAACCAACTTACGCTCCTGACGGGGCTAGTAAATCGAGGTTTACGATAACCCCACGCTGACGCGTGGGACTACATTCTGCTGCCGCTACGCGGCGCGGCATCCGCTTGAAGCCGCGGAGCGGCGTAAGAATGTAGCCCCGGGCGCAAGCCCGGGGTAAACAGTAACCCTGGATCCCAGCCCCAGAGGGACGAAAGATTCGAATGGATTCGAGGAATCTTGCGCCCCTACGGGGCTGGGACTTCGACACTATTCCATCCACGGGCTTGCGCCCGTGGCTAGATTCTGTCGCCGCTACGCGGCTTCAAGCGGATGCCTTCGGCGACATTAGATTTATTTTGGACACGTCTGGTCACAGACCGCCGCTACAGTTTATTGTCGGCCCGTCAAATGCCGAGCTAAGATAGGCGCGGAGATTGCTTATGGCGATGGATCCGAGGCGGGCCGGGATAGTATCTATCATTGCAGCCCTCCTCACGCCCAGTTGATGAGTGATCACTCCGGTCCTGGCAGGACTGGGCATATTTTCGTTTCTTAGTGCGTGTCTGATTTGGCTCCAGCGCTTGCAACCAGTGTTTTTTGCACTGGCGGTAGGAGGGCTGGCATACCAGATTTGGATAGTGCGCCGCCGTCCGCCCGCTCTGCGCACTCTCGGAGTCAAGACGATTTTAGGCATCAGCCTGGCGATAAACGGCTTGATGATCCTCGGCTGGATCGTGATAACGATTCGTTATCAGTAGCCGGCACCGCGACAAGAGCATCATGAAGGAGGTTTCCGATGAAAATCCTGGTGGGTAGTTTGATCGCTATCGTGCTTGTGACCGGTGTTTCCGTCCACTATGCACAGAGTCCTGGCAATGGACGCCAGACGATTGCAACGGAGGAGGATTTCCGCCGGGCCATGAAGGAACTTTCGAACTGGGGCCGATGGGGAAAAGACGACGAACTCGGCGCCGCCAACCTTATCACGCCTGCCAAACGGAAGCAGGCGGTGGCGCTGGCTAAAGAGGGCGTGAGCGTATCGCTGGCCCACGATGTCATGCAGGAAAAGGCTGCGGATGCGCCCAACATCCTCGAGCGCGTTCTCGGCAACGTCAATCCGACTGGCACCACGGACCGATACCAGTACACGGGCACGTACCATGGGGTGAGTCACAGCCATCTTGACTCCGTGGACTGTCACATCATGGTCGAAGGCAAGGGATATAACGGCGTGTCAATGGAAGAGATCAAGGCCGCGGGTGGCTGCCCTAAAGGGAGTATCAATGCCCTGAAGGATGGCGTCGTCACGCGAGCCATTCTGTTCGATGCGACGCGCCTGCCGGGGAAGGCTACTCCACAAGGCTGGCTGGAGCCCGGAACGGCCATCCATAAGGAAGACCTCGAGACGCTGGAAAAGATGGAGCGCGTCAAGGTTTCCGCCGGCGACGTCATCCTTCTATATACGGGCCGGTGGAAGCGCCGCGCGGCGCTGGGCCCCTGGCCGAATGCGACCGGGTTTGCGGGCTATCACGCTGACGTTGCTTATTTCATAAAGGAGCGCGGTGTTTCGTTCATCGGAGATGACGGACCAAATGACGTTTCGCCATCGGGCCTGCCACCGTCCATTGGAATCCCGCTTCATCAACTGGCGCTTGCGGCCATGGGCGTGAGCATTTTCGACAACCTCGATTTGGAGCGAGTTGTCGAGCAGGCAAGGCGGCTGAATCGCTACGAGTTCTTATTCATGGCTTCACCGCTGCGGATCGACAAGGGAACGGGATCGCCGCTCAATCCGCTGGCGATCTTCTGAACTGGCAAAAACATCCGAATGTGTCGTAGGCTCCTGTAGCGGCGGTCTATGACCGCCGACAATCCCACAAAATGCTGTACAACCGGGGGTCATAGACCGCCGCTACAGTCAATCAAAGGAGGCCGCTATGCCGCGACTCTTATTTCTCGGATTGCTGCTTATTCCATCCGTGATGCTCAATGCGCAATCCCGAAACCTGGAAATTTATTGGATCGACGTCGAGGGTGGGGCAGCCACATTGATTGTGTCCCCATCGGGAGAGTCGATGCTGGTGGACACCGGCTTCGAAGTCGGCGATCGCGACGCGAAACGGATCTATGCCGCCACCCAGCAAGCCGGTCTGAAAAAGATCGACTATCTCGTCATCAGCCATTACCACGGCGACCACGTGGGCGGGCTTCCGGCGCTTTCGAAGATGATCCCGATCGGCAAGTTTTACGGCCGTGGAGATGAGATCGAAGCCGTAAACCAGAAGTGGTACGACAACTTAAAGAATGCTTCCGCGGGCAAACGGACGATCGTAAAGCCCGGAGACGAGATTCCGCTCAAGGGCGTTCAGACGCTGGTCGTTTCTTCTGATGCGAAGCTGCTGGCAAAACCAATCAATGGAGGCGGGCCGAATCCACTGTGCGCCAATGCTGAACAAAAAGCTTCGGCCGGGCCTGAAAACGCAAACGTGGTAGGGCTGCTGCTGACCTATGGCAAATTCAAGTTCCTCAACCTGATCGATCTCGACTGGCAAAAGGAGATGGAGTTCGCCTGCCCGGTGAACAAGCTGGGCACAGTGACCCTCTATCAGAGCAGCCGTCACGGGTCATTCGATGGAGCGGGGGCGCCCGCATTTCTCGGCGCCATCAAGCCGCAGGTCGTGGTCTTCAACAACGGACCGCGGAAGGGTCTGGGGGGTGTGGACAATAATGCCAAAATCATCACACCCGCCGGTACGAAGGTAGGCCCGTATGAAAGAAATGGTTATGCCAGAGTCGCAAAGCTTCCCGGAATCGAAGGCATCTGGCAGGGCCATCTTTCGTTGTTGGACAAGGATCCGAACCACAACACCTCGGAAAACATGATCGCGAACCTCGAGGACACAGCGGATTGTAAGGGAAATTGGATCAAAGCGTCCGTCGCAAGCGATGGCAAGTTCACCATTACGAACGGCCGAAACGGGTTCAGCAAGACCTATAGAGCGCGGTAATGGCGTTCGAAATGTATAGAAGACCGTTCCTATCACTTTTGTTGATCTGTCTGGTTGCGGACCTCGCCGATGCGCAAAGCAACGGTGTCATTCGAGGGCAGATCCTCGTGCCTTCGGTTCGGATCTCCGAACGTATCCAGGTGATCCTGCAAAGATCAGACGGCCCGATCGTCTCGAGGGGGTTTTCCGATAGCCTCGGCAATTACGAATTCCGCGGTCTTCCACCCGGCACTTACGATGTCGTCGTCAACCTCGCAGGTTACGGCGAGGCCAGGCAGAGCGTCGGTATCGGCACCGGCCTGGCCGGCACGCAGATCGTCAATATCGTTCTCACCGAGAAGGAGAGGGAGAGGAACGCGAATGATGCTTCAAGTTCCGAGTCGGATGTAGTCGACATTACGGAATTGGGCCGGAAGTATCCGAGGAAGGTACTCGATGAGTATGAGAAGGCTCGCGAGGACAATCGTAAAGGAAACACCGCCAAGGCTGGCGAGCGTCTTGAAGCCGTCGTGAAGGCTGCTCCGGATTTCTTCGCGGCCCACAATACCCTGGGCACGATTTATCAAAAGATGGACCGCTACCGTGATGCCGAACGAGAATACAACGCGGCGAGGCAGTTGAATCCGCGGTCTTCTCAGCCGCTGGAAAATCTCGGCAGCCTTTACATCCAGGAGGCGGACGCCAGCAGGAAAACCGATCCATCCAACGTGGGTAAAATCCTCGATAACGCCCTCGACATTCTCGATGAAGCCAAAAAGCTGAATCCGCGCTCTGTATCCGCTCATTACCTGCTGGGATTGGCCAATTACAGATCCGAGTTCTACGAAGAGGCCGAACAGAGCTTCAAGCGCGCGCTGGGGCTCGATGGACGAATGCCCGGCGCCCGCCTGATGCTTGCCAACCTTTACATCAAGCTGCAAAAGTGGGACAACGCTTTACAGCACCTCGATGCCTGGCTCTCCGATAACCCCAAGGCGCCGGAACGCGCCCAGATTTTGGAAACCCGCGCTAAAGTAGCGGACAGACTGCGGGGAGCTGGGAAGTAGATTTACCGTGAATGACGCAAAAGGCATTAACCACAAAGACACAAAGGCACAAAGAAATTCGGCAACGAGGGGTCAGACCCCTCGTTGCCGAATTTCTTTGTGCCTTTGTGTCTTTGTGGTTAATGCCTTTTCATAAAGGAGGTTCACGATGAAGCATGGCCTCACACGCAGAGAACTGTTAAAGCAGTTGGGAACGATGATTGGAGCGGCGGTCGTCATGCCCGCCGCAGTGACTTTCCGGGCTCAGGCGCAGACGGCCGCAGGAGAGGCGTTCATCTCACTGACTCCCGCAGAATCCCAAACGCTGCGGGCAATCGTCGCACGGCTCATACCGGCGGACGAGAACGGGCCCGGAGCGCTCGAGGCTCGCGCGGACCGGTTCATCGACCGAGCGCTGGCTGGAGCTTTGAAATCGCAACGCCCCACCTACGCAGCGGGACTGGCCGCGCTGAACTCGTATGCGCAGTCTTCAAAAGGCAGCGATTTCGCGAAACTTTCGGCGGCGGATCAGGACGCGGTATTGACGGACATGCAGCAGAACCGCGCAACCGGACCCACGGGAGCTTCCGGGCAGTTCTTCAACCTCGTTCGCACACACACCATCCAGGGAACTTTCTCCGACCCTTTCTACGGAGGAAACGCGAACTTCATCGGCTGGGATCTGATCGGATACCCCGGCACGCGGATCGTGGTTTCAGCGGATCTCCAGCGAATGGATTCGAAACCGGCTCCCAGCCGCAAAGGGGCGTACGACTACGGAATGTTTTCGAAAGGGGAGCTCTAGACGATGGCCACGACCTTGAAGAAAACCGACGTCGTCATCATCGGTCTTGGAGCGGCAGGCGGCGTGGCGTGCCTTCCACTTGCGCAGGCCGGCATCGACGTTATCGGCCTCGAAGCGGGATCCCGGCTCAGCACGAAGGACATGGCACCCGACGAGTTGAAACTCAATCGCGGCCTGTGGCCCCCGGGTGTTCAAAAGGTTCGTGGCGAGGGTCCAACCAGCCGGCCCAATGCCTCGGCTCAAGCGGTTCGAGTCAACCATCCGATGATGAACGCCGTCGGCGGCACATCCGTGCATTACATGGCGCAGAGCTGGCGTCTCAATCCGTGGGACTTCAAAGTTCGAAGCGAAACCATTCGACGCTACGGAGCTTCGCGCATTCCGAAAGGTTCGACAATCGAAGACTGGCCGTTCGGCTATGAGGAACTCGAGCCCTATTACGACAAGGTGGAATACGCGATCGGAGTCTCGGGGAAAGCGGGAAACGTCGGCGGGAAAATCGACGAACGCGGCAATATCTTCGAGGGCCCGCGAAAACGCGAATACCCGATGCCCGCGCTTCGTAACTCCGGATATATGGACAGAATGATCGCCGGCGCGCGCGCGCTCGGCTGGCATCCGTTTGTGGCGCCGGCCGCCATCACGAGCAAGGCGTACGAGGGGAGGCCGGGTTGTGCGTACCACGGCTACTGCATAGGCGCCGGTTGCCATATCAACGCGAAAAGCTCGACGGCGGTGACGACGATTCCAAAGGCCGAGAAGACCGGTCACTTCACAATAGTGACCGAAGCCCGCGTGACCACGATTGAAGTGGATAACAACGGGCGCATCACCGGCGTGAACTACGTCAGAGGAGGACAGGAATATTTTCAGCCCGCAGACGTTGTTCTCATGGCCGGTTATATCTATGAGAATGTCCGGCTCCTTTTGCTCTCGAAATCGAAGGCGTATCCAAACGGGCTCTCCAACAATCATGGCCAGGTCGGCAAACATTACTTCAGCCACAATCAGGGCGCGGCTGTGAGCGCTCTGTTCCCGTTCAGTCTGAACAACTGGTACGGCACGCCCGGCCAGGGCATTGCCGTGGACAACTGGGCCGACGATAACTTCGATCATTCCAGCCTCGATTTCATCGGCGGCGGCAATTTGTACGTTTACACGGAACGGCGGCCGATGGCTTCTGTCAACGGTCTGGGAGCGTGGCTGGGAGGCAAACCAGCCTGGGGTTCCGCCTGGAAGGCTTTCATCAAAGAAAACGCGGACCGCACCAACGGCGCGTACCTCCAGAAAACGACGCTGCCGTATGAAAGCAACTATCTGGACCTCGATCCAACAGAGAAGGATCCGCTCGGCTTTCCCGTTGTCCGGATCACCGCCGAGTTCAAGGACAACGAAAAGAAGATTGCCGCATTCATCCAGGACAGGATGGAACAGTGGTACAAGGCCGCCGGCGCCATCGCTGTGCAGAAAGCTCCAATGCCGGGCGGGATGGGCGCCTCTACGCATGCTTACGGCGGTACGCGGATGGGCGACAATCCGGAAACAAACGTCGTGAACCGCTGGGGGTTCTCTCACGAGGCGCCGAACCTTGGTGTCCTGGGAGGCTCCGTCTTCGGCACAAGCGGGTCGCGCAATCCGACCCAGACGATTCAGGCGCTGGCATGGCGGACCGCCGAGTACCTCGCAAAAAACTGGAAAACCATCGCGACCTGACGTGGGATCGCCGATCATTATCGACACGGATGCAGGTACCGACGATATCCTGGCGCTTTCCTACCTTCTGTCTTTGCCGGACCTCCAGATCGAAGCGATAACCATAGTCCACGGCCTGGCGCATGTTCGAGAGGGCTCTCGGAATATCCGGAGATTGCTTCATCTGGCCGGGCGAGCAGACATTCCGGTCCTGGAGGGCGCGGAGAGTCCTCTCGAGGGATCGCGACCGTTTCCGGCGGAATGGCGCTTTGTTGCGAACAACCTTCCGGGAGTGACGCTGCCTGATATCGTGGGTCCTCCATCCACGCAGGGAGCCGTCGATTTTCTGAAACGCCGGATGCTAGACAGGGAACGCCCCGTTCGCATCCTGGGTTTGGGGCCGCTCACGAATCTGGCGCTGGCATTACGTGAAATGCCGGATGCATCCGCAACAGTGAAAGAACTGCTGATCATGGGTGGCGCATTGCAAGTGCCGGGCAATCTTTCCGCCGGTAATCCGGAGAAGGCGGCGAATGAGGTTGCGGAATGGAATATCTATGTGGATCCTCACGCGGCGGTTGAAGTCTTCAAATCCGACATTCAAATGTTGCTGGTACCGCTGGACGCGACGATGCACGTGCCGATCACTCGCAGCTTCGTCGAAAATTTTGGGCGGCGAAGCCTGACGCCTCTCGGCCGTGTCGCTGCGCAGGTACTCGAGGCCGCTTTGCCGTACATCGATGCACATGCGTACTTCGCGTGGGATCCGCTTGCCGCCGTGGCCCTGGTCGATCGCTCGGTTCTGCAAGCGAAAAAGGCCACGATTCAAGTGACCACCGGCGGCCAAAACATCGGGCAAACGAAATTGATTCGGTGGGACGCGGACTCGCCTCTGGCAGTAAGCATGGACGTCAACGCCGCCGCCTTCACCGCGGAATTCGAGCAGACCCTCGGTGGTTTCAACACAAAGACACAAAGGCACAAAGACACGAAGAAAGGCCGCAATTAAAACCATTTTGTGCGGCCTTTCTTCGTGTCTTTGTGCCTTTGTGTCTTTGTGTTGAAACCACTGGCTAAAACCTCCAGCGGGTCGCGGTTTTGACGTAGCTCTTTTCGATCTGGCCATACACGACACGAGGACGTATGGAATAGACGGGCTCGTTCATCGTGGTGATATCGAATTTGTACTTCTTCAGGTAAGCGGCGGCGAATTTCTTCAAGATGGATTTGTCGGTCACTTTCGCGGCGGTACCTTCCAGGATCACAGCCTTGTCTGCCCCGCCCGGACACAAAACACAATTCGCATTCACCGCGAGGTTTCGCGCCTTGACGGACTTCCTGCCTGTGCCGAAGTAGAAGCGATCACCCATCCAGACGCCCCAGACGGGCATCACGTGCGGCCGGCCGTCGCTTCGCACAGTCGTAAAAAAATAATTCCTTGTCTTCGACAGCAGATCGACGGCCCAGCTCCAGCGCAATAACCCTTTCCTGTCTTCGTCAATGCCATAACCCGGCATGTGCGGCCGGCTCGCCTGCGGCTTCTTTGCGCGTTGTTTTTCTTTTGGCATGTCCGTGTATGATGCATCTTCGAGGTCGGACATGGGAGAGATTTTAGGCCTGGGCATCACGCACTATCCCCCGCTGGCGGGACGCGACGAAAATATGTCCGGAATTCTGCGGGGAACGCTGCGGGATCCAGCGATTCCCGCGGAGCTCAAGAACCCCGCGAACTGGCCGCCGCTAATGCAGCAGGAATGGGGCTCGGATCAGGGAAAAACAATGGCCGCCGAGCATCGAAAAACCCTGCTCGCCGGACTCGACAGGATCCGGGCTGCGATTGATGACTTCCAGCCCGATTTCGTTCTGATCTGGGGAGACGATCAGTACGAGAACTTCACGGAAGATATCATTCCTCCCTTTTGCATTCTTGCATACGACACCATTCAAGCGCAGCCATGGAAGCTGAAAGCTCCCGGCATGCCGGGCGGCGCCAACGTGTGGTCTGAAAGCGAAGAGTTCGTGTCGACGATTCGCGGCAACCGGGAGGGAGCGAAGTTCCTGGCGTCGGGGCTGATCACCGAAGGCTTCGATGTGTGCTACGCCTATCGTCCGCTCCACCTTCAGGGCGTGGGCCACGCGTTTTTGAATTCGGTGGCGTACCTGGATTATTACCGGAAGGGTTTCAATCATCCCGTGGTCTGCTTTTCGATCAACTGCTACGGACGCAGAGTGATCACATTCAGAGGAGGAGCCGCCAGGTTCGGTGACACGCCGCCCGCGGAGAAACTGGATCCGCCCTCACCTTCCCCGCAACGATGTTTCGATCTGGGCGCGGCGACTGCGCGTGTTCTCAAGGACGGCCCGTATCGGGTTGCAGTGGTCGCATCGTCCAGCTGGTCCCACGCATTTCTTCACGACAAGGCCTGGCGCCTGCACCCCGACATTGAAAGCGATCGAGCCTTCTACGAAGCGCTCCTGTCCGGAAACTACTCGAAATGGCGGGACACTCCCCTCAAGGATGTCGAAGATTCCGGGCAGCAGGAAATGCTGAACTGGTTCTGCCTTGCCGGAGCGATGTCCGAGTTGAAGCGAACCCCGTCCTGGTCTACCTTCATCGAAAGCTACGTCTTCAATTCCAACAAGTGTTTCGCGATCTTCGAGCATCCGGGCAACTGAAAAACAAGCCATGAAGAGCTATCGCGAAGAACTCACTTTTGAAACGAAGACCAGGCGCGCCTACATCAACATCACCCCGCAGGTGGAAGCTGCTTTGACGAAGAGCGGAGTGAAAGAAGGCGCATATCAAACGCCAGGTGATGGGACGTGAAGTTGTAGTGGCCATCACCGACGGCAAGCTCGATTTCGGACCGTGGGAACAGATCTTCTACGGAGAGTTCGACGGCCGCCGGAAGAAGCGAGTGCTGATCAAGATAATCGGAGAATAGCCAAAATTCGGTGCTAAAATCTCGCCTCTATTCTTACAGGAGGGGCTATGAAGAGATTACTTGTTATTACTCTGATGGTGCTGCTGGCAGTTGCAGCGCCCAGCGTCCTTCTCGGGCAGGCTCCACAGGGAGAACGCCGAGGAGGAGGCCGCGGGGAGGGCAGAGACAGGGAGAGGCACGAGGTGGCGCGCCACAACAGGCACCACAGGCGGTTTCGCAGATCAAGCCGGGTCTTTTCCTGATTACCGGTGCCGGCGGCAACACGACCGTCCGCGTCACCAACGACGGATTGATCGTGGGCGACACGAAGAACCTGGGCGACCAGTTCTACAACGAACTCATGACCCGAATAAAATCCATCTCCGACAAACCGGTGAAGTGGGTGGTCGTCACACACCACCATCAGGACCACAGCGGGAATATCGGAAAGTTCCAGGACGCAGGCGCGAAGGTTGTTGTTCACAGCAATCTGAACAAGAACCTGGAGACTTATGCGCCACAGCAGGGCAAACCTGCAATGGCGAACACGCCGTACAGCAAGAGAGAATACGACATCAAACTCGGCGGGGTTACCGCGAAGGTCTACCACTTCGGCAGTGCCCACACGAGCGGCGATTCGTTCCTCTATTACCCCGACCTGAAAGTTCTCCAGGGCGGAGACGCGATCGTGGGTGTGGCGCCCAATATTGATTTCCCATTCAATGGAAGCGGAGTCGACTGGGTAAGGGTGCTCAATCAAGTTGCGAAACTCGACTTCGATACCGTGGTCCCCGGCCATTCCGCTCAGGGTCAAACGACGATGACCCGTGCCGATTTCATGGCGTACAAAATGAAATGGGAAACGCTGATCTCGCGCGCCAAAGAGCTGGTAAAGAAGGGCACGCCGAAAGACCAGTTACTCGCTCAGATCAAGACAGACGATCTCGGCTGGAATATCAACACCCAGCAGTGGCAACAGCCCGCTCGTCTGGATCCTTTCTATGCCGAGTTGAAGGCGGCAAAATAGAAACAGGGTTGTCACCACAAAGACAATGACAAGTGACAATTGACTGGTGACCATTGATAAAGCTTTATCAATGGTCACCAGTCAATTGTCACTTGTCATTTTACAAACGGGAACAATTGTGATCCGACGGTGTCTACATTCTCGAGAGGAGAGTAGACATGCTGGAAGATTCGCTGTTCGAGTCACAAGGTCACAAACAAAGCCGCAAACCCGCCACCGTTCTCCTTTCGGTGGTCATCCATTTCGCCGTCATCGCGCTTCTTGCGCTCCTTCCCCTTACCCAGATACAAGCGATACCCATGCCGAAGGTGGACATGTCACTATGGGCGCCGCAGCCTGAGGCACCAAGAGGAATTGAAGTCACCACCGTCGCGGCTGCACATCGCGTTCAAACAGTCATCGAAGTCGATCCAGGAGATGTCATCGCTCCGCCGTCCATCCCTACAGACATTGTGTATGTAGCCGAAGCGCCGACCGGTCCTCCAGTTAACTTGCCGCTAGCCTCGGGAGGAGGCACTGCGAGCTTACGTCTCCGCGAGTTGATTGGCAGTCAGCCTGAGGTCGAAGTGCCCGCACCACCGGTACCACCGCCACCTCCCCCACCTGCGCCTGTACAGGTCGCACCCACTCGCGTAAGCGGTGGTGTTCAGCAAGCGAATCTCATTCGTCAGGTACGTCCGGTGTATCCGCCGCTGGCGATCACGACTCGAACTCAGGGGGTCGTGCTGCTCGAGGCAGTGATCAGCAAGGAAGGAAGGATCGAGAGTCTGCGGATTATCAGTGGCCACCCCTTGTTGAATCAGGCAGCGCTTGATGCCGTCCAGCAATGGCAATACAGACCGACGTTGCTGAATGGCGAACCCGTGCCGGTCATCACCACCATAACGGTGAATTTTTCGTTATCGAGTCCGTAGTGTCTTGATCTTTTCGTCGAGTTCGCGGCGAGAGGACGCGTCAGGCGTAAACTTTATTGCCTCTTCGTAAATTGCCGCGGCGATCTCGCGCTGGTCTTCACGCTCGTAGTAGGGACCGAGAATGAAGACCAGCATGAACGAGGACACCCGCGGCGTGGCGAGCGCCAGCAGCGCGCTTGTGGCAACGCGTCGAACTTCGCGTGAATCGTCTTTCTGAAGCCGGGATTTGAAGTCCTCGAACATCATCCGGTACGCGGCCGGCAGATCCGTTCGTTCCTTTTGAACGAGGTCGAGCTCACGCCGCAACGCGGCGGTTTCACTGGCAGGATAGACGGGTTGATCGAGGAATTTGGGCGGCGCTCGAAGCCGCGCAATATCCTCCACGATCTGCTCAATGACCGTGGCATCCTGCGCGAGCTTCCCATAGTTCACGCGGTCCGCCGTATCACCCGGCCCGTGATAGTCCTTGTGTGTGGCGTGGGTGAAAAACAGGTACGGAATGTGCTTCAGCGCGAAGGGCGCAAAGTCGCTGCGGGGTCCGATCAGATCCGTACCGGCGACCAGCATCTCCGCGCCCGATCTCTTTTGAACGACGCCGGCAATCTCGCTCGAATATTCGGTACCGAGAACGAACATGGTCCAGGTTGGAAGGTCCATGAATGTTCGTCCCATGGTGTCAAAAATGATCGCGGCCTGGGCCCTGTCGAGAGGATAGAGCGGATGATCGGAGTAATATCGAGAGCCGTTGAGTCCTTGTTCCTCGTCATCAAAGGCAACCGCGACGATCGACACTGGAAGCTCCTTGGCCTTGAGATCCCGCGCGAGCTCCAGCATCACGGCAACACCGGCTGCGTTATCGCTGGCGGAAGGCATGCCGTTTCCCTGCCCGTCATAATGAGCGCCAATGAGAATGTATCTTTCGGCCGTCCCGCCTTTTGCGACTACATTCCGGCGATTGCCGCCAAATTCCTGCTTCTGCACATCGAAGCCAAGCTCCTTGAACTTGTCGACGAGATAATCGGCAGCGGCTGCGGCGCCGGCCGTACCACCGTGCCGGCCTTCCCGCGCCGGATCGGACAGCCAGGTGACGTGGCTCTTGAGCCTGTCGACGGAAATCGCCGAGATCGTCAGCAGCCCGACGAGCAGCGACGCAATCAGAACGGAGATCTTTCTTATTCTTGGCATAATCCTGAATCCAGTAGCCGTACGCTCCACAACGCAATCAGCGCAACGACATACGCCAGCAGTCCCACCAGCAACGTCGCCGTGACACCCCAGAACACCGCGACGACGAGGGCCAGCACCGAAGAAATGACAGAAAAAGCCCCATTAATTCCCCAATACCAGGCAGTCGGGGCGCCGTCATGGGCCGACATCGCCTGCTTGATGCCCAGCGGGAAAGCCATACCCATGAAGAAGCCGGATGGAAAAAGCAGCATCGCGGAAATGGCGATCCGCAAAGGCGTCGAAGCCGCTGCCAGCTGATAGGTCACCGCCGGACTCGCAAAGATAAACGCCGCGAGCAGAAACGGCAGGAGCCAGATCCATCGACCGGCGCGATTGGAACACAGGCTTCCCAGGCTCGACGCGACCAGAAGAACAAACAGCACGACCGTTAGTCCGTAAATGGGATGCCCGAGGAAAACGATCAAGCGCTCGAGTTGACCGATTTCGACCATCATGAAAGCCAGTCCAATCGCCGCGAAATAGACCATCAGGCGGGCTGAGCGCGCCTCTCGAACGCGCTTCCGCAACGCCAGCGGGGCAATGATGGCGATACCGCTCAAGGCCACAACAATTCCGAGCGATGTCCCGAGAACTTTGACAGCCTTGAGATTGATGTCGTTCATGCCCTGATACGTCGATGCCTTCAACAGGTCGCCGGCTCGCAGCATATGAAAGAAGAATGGTGTATCGTCCGTGGGCGCCTGGATATTCAAGGGATACGTGGCGATCAACCGCTCATATTTGCCGCGGGTGGCAATGGCTTCGAACTCGGGAAGTTCGGCAAAACGAGGTGTCAATACGGGCAGAAACTCCATTTCGCGCGAGATCTGCATTACGCGATCGATCTCGGCGTCCGTATATGGGCGCTTTGAAACCAGAATCGTCGCCACACTGTATTGCCCGATTTCGGAGCTGTCCTGCTTCCGCACGATCATAATGTGCCGGCGCGGATCTTCCACTCCCGTATCCATTAAAGACGACGTGGCCAATGCAGCCAGCCGCAGCGTTTCGGCGGGCTGCGCTTCGTAATACCACCGGGACATCGTAAGTATTCCGTCGTCCGTCAGGTGATTCAGGAACGTGAGCCACGCTTCTTTCGTATAGAGACCATTCTCAGTGAGGACATAAGCACCTGCTGAAGTTGCGGCCCATGTATCGATCAGAGAAGCCTGGATGATCCCGAATTTTTCATGTGACCGCGCGATATAGCTGCGGGCTTCGTCGTGAACCAGCGTCACACCGGGCGTCTGCGCAAGGTTGCCGGCATAGTCCGCAAAATGATTCGTCAGCACCCCAAGGATGTCCGGATTGATCTCGACTCCGGTGACGCGCTTCTGGCCGAACACCAACGACGTCAGGATATCTCTGCCGCCCCCCACTCCGATGACGAGGACCGAGGTCTCCTTTCGTAAGTAGTGTGCCAGAGCCGTAACGTCGTACTTCAGGTGCTCCAGGCGTTCAAGGTTGCCATCGAATCTGGTGATGACGGTAGCTGCACCGGAGTCGATATTGAGATAGAGCTGCTCCAGCTTTTGTGTGGGATGGTATGCAGGACTCATTCCCCAGCCAAAGGGATCGCTGCCTGTCTCACCAACATAAATTCGTGAAAGCGCGTTCCATTTTTCGTACTTGCCGCCACCGTGGTTTCTTCCGCCCTTGATCCATTGGATCTCGATGAACTTTGCGGATTGATTGGCAGTGGCAATGGCCAGCAAGGCGACACAGGAAGCCGCCGCGATCCATCGAAACCGGCCCCTGATCGAAACGGCAAATGCCGCGGCTGCAAGCGCCGCGATAGCGGAATTCAGGATGACGGCCGTGGGCGCGTGAATGTGGTTGAGGATCGGGATCGTCAGCACACAGCCTGCGGCCGAGCCTGCCAGGTCGGCCGCGTACAGCGCACCTGTGTGGGATGGAAATCGCGTCAATGCAACGCACACAATGATGCCGGCGAATACAAATGGAATGGCGATGAGTGTGAACGCCAGCGCGGTCCACGCGAGCTCGGTTTCCGGGTCCGCCGGAATATAGAGCTGAGCTGTAAAACAAATGGCGCTGCTCAAGGAAAAGAGGAGTCCGGTGACGGCCAGCGTCAGATGCGTATCCCGCTTTCGCATGACCTCAACGAGAACGGCGCCGGCCGCAAGGCCAAACATGGCGAGCGAGATCGCCATGAAGGCGAAGTGATACCACATGGTCACGCTGAAAATTCGGGTGAGAAACAGCTCGAGTTGCAGAAGCGACAGGGTGGTAAAGAAGAGGCCTGAGTAGGTCGCCCCGTTCGGTTCAGAACGCGAAGACGGCACCGACGCTCACCTCGAGCACATTCAGGGTCTGGCTCATCGCCGATGGAGCCGTGCCGTGAACGCTGGGTATGGCATAGCCGCGAACGTCGAAGCGGATTCCAACGGGACCCGCAGGTAAAACCTTTATACCTCCTCCATAGTTGACCGCGAATTTGTTGCCGATGTCGAACGGCGAGTCGCCCGATGTGAAAACGCCCCCAAGCCCCACTGTTGCGTAGGGTTTCACCTTGGGTATCGGAGCTTGAATAAGCAGGTTGCTGTTGTAGATCACGGCCTTCATCCGGCTCTCGATGAAATTGGGAGTATACGCAAGCGTGTGTTCCCCGCCAAAAAGCTTGCCGTGGCCGAATCGAAATCCGAAAACTCCGAACGTTTTTGGATTGAAAGTGAAATTTTGAGTGCCCGTCTGAACAGCATTCTGCAGTGTCAGCTTGCCTTCGCGTTGAATTCCGCCGAACAGCGTTATGTCGCTGGCGTAAGCAGGAACCGCCGCAAAAACCCACATGAGCAGGAGAAATCGTCCGACGTTTTTCATAGTGATGGAATTATAATCCAACGGGTCAGATGAAAATGAAGGCTATTTCCGCCGCACTCTTTCTTCTGATCGCCGCAAATGTCAGCTTTGCTCAGATCGATGAAGCACGCGCGGCGATCCAGCGCGGCGAATTCGTCCGGGCGGTGAATATCCTCACGGCGGTACTGGCCGAGCAGCCGGCGGCGGACGCGTACCTGTATCTGGGCATCGCGTACCGAAATATGAAGGAGTATGAGAAGGCTCAGGAAATTCTCCGCGAAGGCGCCCGGCGCTATCCAGACGATGGCCGCTTTCATTTCGAGCTCGCAAATGTGTTTCTCGAAGTCAATGACATCGAGGCAGCACGGTCGGAACTGGAGCGGACTCTCGGTGTGGATCCGGACAACGCCACCGCTTCGGATCTGCTCGCCACGATCAACATGTCGGAAGGGGAAGTCCAGTCCGCGCTTCGCTGGTGGAACAAGAGCGGCCGCCCCGTCGTGGACGACATTCTCCATAATTACTCTCTGAACTTCGGCTCGTGGGTTGTACGGAGAGCCGTCGCGTTTCATCCAGCCGGCGTCCTGCACTACGACGAATGGAAGACGACGGAATCGCGGCTGTTCGAAACGGACGTATTCGCAAACGTCGGCCTCGAGGTTGAACCGACGCCGGTTACCGACCACTACAATGCCATCCTCCGCACGACCACCAAGACGAATACGCTTAGCGATTTCGTGTTTGGTATTGTGCGAGGCGCTCCTTTCCACATCTCATTTCTGGATTTCTGGAACATTGGCAACAGCGGCGTCAACTTCAACGGAAACTATCGGTGGGACACGGATCGGCGAAGAGTGGAAGGCAGCCTTAAAATACCCGTGCCGGTGCCGGGTCTCCTGCACATCGAGATTGGAAACACGTGGCGCAAGGAGCGATGGGATCTCTCACCCTCAATTCTTCCCCAGTTCCGGCCCGCGGCACGCTTCGATTACAAATCGAACGGCCTGTGGATCTACATGAAACACATCCCGCATTATCGTGTGGAGATCGGCGGAGGGCTGGATTATCGCAATCGAGCCGCTTCCGGAGACCTGCCGCAGTTGCTCACCAATAGCGAGAATACCGGACGGTTCACGCTGGAGACGAATCTGCGTCTTGTGGACCGCCGATATCAGAATCGGCTGCATCTGGAAGCCTTCGCTGCGCGCCGGTCTATTCTCGGAGACGTAAATTTCACCGGCGGTGTCGCGGAGCTCAATAATCGTTTCACCTTATCGAGAGACCCGCGCGCCTCCTTCAACTGGACCCTGAAGGGCGGCACCGCTCGAGGCCAACTTCCGGTTGAAGATTACTTCGTACTTGGACTGGATACGACAACTATAAATCCGTTGCGCGGGCACACCGTTGCCGATCATGGGCGATTCGGCAAAGGCCCGACCGGAACCGATTTCATTCTTTTTAATTCCGATTTCGATCGCCGTCTGGCCACGCTTCCTTTCTTCAACTACGTGAACATTCCGTTTGTAGCCGTCAAATGGATGCTGTTTTTCGACGGAGCCAAAACTTTCGACCGCAATCGCATCTTCCAGCAAGGCAAACTCTGGCTCGATACCGGCGGCGGCCTTCGTTTCGAGACTCCCACGCATTCGTTCAATGTCGTCTATGGGCGCTCACTCCGCGATGGCACCGGCGTGCTGTATGGATACGTGGAGAAACGATTCTGGTGATCGTGGAAAGATGGCCGCGAATTACGCGAATTACGCCAAATGGGCGCGTCAAGAATCCTTTGATGCGCCCATTTGGCGTAATTCGCGTAATTCGCGGCTACTTCTTCAATTGATCCCTTAAATCCATGTTGCGGATCAGGCGGTGCAGGTAATTGGGATGGAGATCGAGCAGTTTGGCGGCCTCGGTGAAATTCCCGCCCGCCTGGTCAACAGCCTTGATGATGATCTCGCGTTTCATGCTGTTCACCGCATCGTGATACTTAATGACGCCGACGTGCGACGGTTGTTTCCTTTCCACGAGGGCTTCGGGCAAATCTTCAGGACGAATGTGATCTGAAGATCCCAGCACCACAGCCCGCTCCAAAGCGTTTTCCAATTCGCGAACGTTACCGGGCCAGTCGTATTGCTTGAGAAGGAAGTGAGCTTCCGGCGAGATACCCACCACCGGCCGATTGGCTTCCCTGCTGTACTTCTGGACAAAGTAGGTTGCAAGCAGGGGTATATCTTCACGGCGCTCGCGAAGCGGCGGCAAGGTAATGGAGACCACGTTCAACCGGAAAAAAAGATCGTCTCTGAACGATCCTTCCTTGCGGGCTTCAATGAGATCGCGATTGGTGGCTGCGAGGATCCGGATGTCCACTTTGATCGGATGCGTCCCTCCAACTCGCTCGATTTCTCTTTCCTGAATAGCGCGCAATAGTTTCGCTTGCAGAGGGGACGCGAGTTCTCCGATTTCATCCAGAAACACCGTGCCACCCTCGGCAATTTCCATCTTGCCCTTCTTCATGGCCGTCGCGCCGGTGAAAGATCCCCTTTCGTGTCCAAAAAGGTCGCTCTTGAGCAAATTTTCGTCCAGTTCCGCACAATTGATGGCCACAAAAGGCCGGTTCGCCCTTCGGCTGTTCCTATGGATCGCGCGCGCGACCAGTTCCTTGCCGGTTCCGCTTTCTCCGTAGATCATGACGGTGGAATCCACAGCAGCCACTTTTTTGGTGAACACCAGCACGTCGCGAATACGGTTGCTCTCGCCGACCATGTCATGCTCGATATTGATCTCTTCCTGCAGGCGCTGGTTTTCGCCTTCGAGCCACTCGACGTACCTGGCGTGTTCGAGTGCAACTGCGGCGAGGGAGGCGATGGCCGTCAGCAGATGCAGGTGGTGTTCGTCGAACTGGGCTCCGGGATGCGTGGTATCGCCGTAGATGACGCCGAGCTTGCTCTGGAAGACCATTAAAGGAACGCACAGCAGGGATCGAATCTGCGAGGCGACGATGCTTTCGCTCGGCCTGAACGACTGGCCGGTTTGTACGTCATTACCCATGACCGCAACGCCGTCGCGCAAGACCTGGCGGGCAATGGTTCGGCTGATCGCGAAAGGCTGACTCGCATCGGATTCTCGATCGCGATAGGTTCCGGACACGAATTCGTCCGGATTGTGGCCGACGAGAAGAATGGCGCCACGCTCGACCGGAATGACCTCGAAGATCATCTCCAGCACGCGTGCTTCGAGGTCCTCCGCCTTTCGGATTCCGCTTATAGCAGTGCTGATTTTCAAAAGTGCGGCCAGGTCACGTGCCACCCGTGCGCCGGGAGGCAGTGTTGCCACGATCTTTTCCGGCCGCATGTAGACAGAGTCATCCTGGTCGAGTTTAACGGTGACGGCCGTTATGAACTGCTCTTCCCCGGCATCGGTGAGCGGCACATCGGTAACGTTGACGTCGTCTTCGAGCAGAAAGATGAATTGAGAAACGCCCACCTTGATACGGTCTCCGTGCTCGAGTTTCTTTTCGTGGGTAGGAAAGCCGTTGACGAATGTGCCGTTCAGGCTTTCCAGGTCGGCAACTCGAATCTCCCCCCCGCTATTCCGAATGGCGCAGTGCTTTCGCGAGAGGAGAGGATCGTTGATCGTCACCTGGTTTGAGGGGTCTCTGCCAATAGACAGTTGCTCATCCGAGAGCTGAATAACGGTGCCCTTCATTGGTCCGGTGATCGTTATTAGTCTGGGCTGCATGCGGCTCGTTATAGTACTCCATTTTTAACGGAAACGGTTCCAATACGGCTCGGTCCCTGCGGCAAGCAGGACGACCTGCGAATAGCTTCGAATGCCTTCATCGACGCTGTTGGCTTTCAGAAACCAGTCCAGAATGGCGGTTTGGACGTTGCTGATCCATCGAACCTGCTCCCTTCGGGCCCGTTCGGCGATCCGCTGAAGATCCCGGCGAGGTCCGGGATCGAGCAGAGTGTCGATCTCCGGGTAACGGAGATATTCCCAAAGGTCCAGCCAGCCGCTGTACTGTAGTACGGGATCATCTGACATGATGGTAGCGAAAACGGCAATTAAATTGGCATCTCCCTCGCTGGGATATCCCCGGACATGACCCAACTCATGCGCGATCACAAAAGGCCGTTCTACATCCAGCAAGGTGTCGCTGACGATCGGCTCATGGCCGAATGGGTTGAATACCCCCGCGATCCCTGCCATGTGAAACCAGGGATTGGCGACTCGCGAGGACTTGACCCGGCTGGAAGCCGTCCACTCAGATCCGTCAATCGCCGCCACCACCCGTTCTACGCGCCGGACCGTCTCCGCCTGAGTCCGTTCCTCATCATACCCGCTGCGTTGCTTCTCGGCGTAAAGCCGGTTGATCTCGCCGGCAACCCGCTGGGTGAATCGCTCCATATTCGGGGGTTTGGTGCGTTCGGCATCAAAAGGCAGCCTGGAAACCAGCGGCTGCCGGTGGTAATTCAGCCCCCAGGTCCAGAAAAAGAACAGGTAGAGAGCAGCCACCAGACTCGCCAGCAAACGGAACCGCCGTCCCCGAAGCAGCGCGACCAGCAGAACGAGGGTCAGAGGAATTCCGACATCCAGCCAGGAGAAGGAGACGGCATCAGCAAACCGGCCCGTCAGGTACGATATTTTGGGGAACAGGGCATGGGCGAACCATGGTTCGACAACCCCAGTGGGAAAGGCGCCGGCCCACGACAATATGAAAGTGAGGGTTGCCAGGGCTGGCAAGAACCATGCCAGGTGGGGTGTCTGCAAGTCCCCGATTTTCTTAAAAATTGTTACTTTCCCCTTGACCATGGGAAGACCCATTTGTTAGGATTCGCCCGTCAGTTCAATGATTTATTGCCAACAAGTCCTTCTACTTCAAATAAATAAAAAGAAAGATCTGTAGGACTTTGGCCCCATCGAGACTCGATCCCAGTGGAGTAAGATTGGCCAAGAATTTTTATACCTTTATTGTTGTTCCCGACGCCAGCTCCAGGCTTCATAAGCTGCGCCTGCCTGCTAAGGTCTTATATATCTGTACCGCCATAGGTCTGATTTCATTTTTTGTAGCCGTTGGGCTCGCTTTTAACTACACCCGAATGGCGTTCCAAGTCGCCGACTATAACAACCTCCAGGCCGAAAACGTCGATCTCAAAGTCCAGAAGAGAAACCTGGAAGTATCCACCGTCAAACTCGACAGCAAGCTTGCCGCCCTGGAAAGCCTGTCCGAAAGATTGACCAACTTGATTGAAGACGGGAGTTGGGCCAAACGTTTCCCGAAGGCCAATATTTCGGCAATTGGCGGTTCCAAGGTGGATTACCCGACAGCTGACCTGCTCCGCCGTACGGATCTGAAGGCCGGGGTCGATCTGTTGAAGGACCGGGCGTCCGACCTTGAAGGCCAGATGAAATTGCTGGAGCAGATCGCCGAGCAGCGCAATTACATCATGCGGTTCACGCCCAATATCTGGCCGGTTCGGGGTAATATCACGAGTCACTACGGAAATCGAGCTGATCCATTCAACGGTGAGGCGGAATTGCACCAGGGCCTGGACATTTCGGCGCTTTATGGAAGCCGAGTGCTGGCGCCGGCGGACGGTATCGTTATTTACGCCCAGCGAAAAGCAGCTTACGGCAACCTGATCATCCTCGATCACGGTAATGGCCTGACCACACGCCACGGCCACCTCTCCCGATTCAACGTCCATGTGGGACAGAGGATCCGCAAGAACGACATCATCGGCTTCGTTGGAAGCACGGGCCGAAGCACTGCGCCGCACCTCCACTACGAAGTTCGGTTGAACGACCGGCCGGTAAACCCGCGGGCCTATCTTCCGAGAAGTTAACTGTAGCGGCGGTCTATGACCGCCGGCGATCCTCACTCCAAGGCTGCCGGCGGTCAAAGACCGCCGCTACAGCCATTGCCTTGCTGAGCCCCTTTCCGTTAAACTCATCTATGCTCGACACGATAGTTAAGCGGTTCGTGGGTTCAAGGAATGATCGAGAAGTTAAGAAGATTCAGCCTGCTGTAGCCGCAATCAATGCGTTAGAGCCCCGGATTTCCACCCTCACCAACGAACAGCTTCAAGCCAAGACAGCCGAATTCAGGCAGCGCTTTGCGAACGGAGAATCTCTGGAAGAATTAGTTCCGGAAGTTTTCGCCGTTGTCCGCGAAACAGGTAAGCGCATCCTGAATATGCGGCATTTCGACGTGCAGCTCATCGGCGGATACGTGCTTCACCAGGGCCGAATTGCGGAAATGAAGACCGGTGAAGGTAAAACCCTGGTCGCGACGCTGCCGGCGTACCTGAACGCGCTGGAGGGCAAGGGCGTCCACGTTGTCACGGTCAACGATTACCTGGCCCGCCGCGATTCGGAATGGATGGGCCGGCTTTACAAGTTTCTCGGGCTGAGTGTCGGCGTGATCCAGCATGGTCTCGATGACCAGCAGCGGCGCGACTCCTACGGGTCGGACATTACCTACGGGACGAATAACGAGTTCGGCTTCGATTATCTGCGCGACAACATGAAATTCGACCTCGCGCACTGTGTCCAGCGCGCGCATCATTACGCGATCGTCGACGAAGTGGACTCGATCCTGATTGACGAAGCCAGAACACCTCTCATCATTTCCGGTCCGAGCGAAGAATCCACCGACAAGTACTATCGCATCGACAAGATCATTCCGAAGCTCCGCCGAGATGTCGATTACCAGGTTGACGAGAAGCATCGCACCGTCACGTTGACTGAAGAAGGCGTTGGCCGATCCGAAAACCTGCTAGGCGTCGACAACCTCTTCGATCCGTCGAACATGGAGATCCTCCACCACATCAACCAGGCGCTCAAGGCGCACACGCTTTTCAAGCGCGACGTGGAGTACGTGGTGAAGGAAGGCGAAGTGATGATCGTCGACGAGTTCACCGGACGCCTCATGCCCGGCCGCCGCTGGAGCGACGGCCTGCACCAGGCCGTTGAAGCCAAAGAGGGACTTCGCATCCAGCAGGAGAACCAGACACTCGCCACGATCACATTCCAGAATTACTTCCGCATGTACAAAAAGCTGGCCGGCATGACCGGTACAGCGGAAACCGAAGCGGAAGAATTCATGAAGATCTACAAGCTCGACGTGCTTGCCATTCCGACCAATCAGACTCTGCGCCGCATCGAGAATCCCGATGTGATCTACCGGACTGAGCGCGAAAAGTTCGAGGCCGTTGTTAAGGAAATCAAACAGCTGAACGAGAAAGGCCAGCCGGCGCTGGTCGGCACGATCTCGATCGACCGTTCGGAAAAGCTGAGTTCTATGCTGAAGCGTGCGGGCGTCAAACACGTGGTCCTGAACGCGAAGTATCACGAAAAGGAAGCTGAGATCGTGGCGCAAGCCGGCCGCAAAGGCGCAGTGACCATCGCGACCAACATGGACGGCCGCTGCACCGACATCCTGCTTGGCGGTAATGCCGATTTCATGGCGCGCGACGTGTTGCGCAAGAAAGAGATCGATCCGGCTGCAGCGACCCCGGAGCAATGGAATGAGGCCATCGCGAAGGTGAAACCCGAAATCGACAAGGAACACGAAGAAGTCGTTCAACTCGGCGGCCTTCATATTATGGGTACGGAACGTCATGAAGCGCGGCGCATCGATAACCAGCTTCGCGGACGATCCGGACGCCAGGGCGATCCTGGATCCTCGCGCTTCTACGTTTCGCTCGAAGACGATCTGATGCGCATCTTCGCGGCGGACCGGATCTCGAACATCATGCAGCGCCTCGGAATGGAAGAAGGTGTTCCGATCGAATCGCGTTTCGTGTCGAAGCAGATTGAGAACGCGCAGAAACGGGTTGAGGGCCAGAACTTCGGATACCGGAAACACGTCCTCGAATATGACGACGTGATGAACAAGCAGCGCGAGGCTGTCTATGGTCTTCGGAAGCAGCTTCTCGAAGGCGAAGACCAGAAGGAATACCTGATGGGCATCGCCGACGACATCATGATCGATTTCGTCTCCCAATACACAAATTCCGAGACGCATCCGGACGAATGGGATCTCGACGGGTTGGCCATTGCCGTCCAGCGCCAGTTCGGTTTCGATTACCAAAAAGAAGGCATCGATCCCAGCCAGCTCGGCTCGAAGCAACTCGAGGAAGCGCTTCTCGCGAAGGCGCACGAGAAGTACGACCAGAAGGAAGCCATCATCGGTGCAGCTCCGATGCGTTACCACGAACGGATGCTCATGCTGCAGATCGTGGATGCCCAGTGGAAGGATCACCTTCTGGCAATGGACCACCTCAAGGAAGGCATCGGATTGCGCGGCTACGGACAGCGCGACCCGCTGGTGGAGTATAAAAAGGAATCCTACACCCTCTTTGAAGAACTGATGGGCCGGATCGAAGAAGACACCCTCCGGTTCCTCTTCCTGCTCCAGCCCGTTGAAGAAAAAAAGCAGGCCGAGCAGATCGAAAAAAGGCGGCGACGGCAGGAATTCGTGATGTCGAGCCAGAACAACGGCGGCGAAGGAGCGGGTCGCCAGGTAAAACGCGATGCTCCCAAGGTCGGGAG
>QHXD01000068.1 GCA_003223895.1 Acidobacteriota bacterium | reverse complement strand
TTATTGTGGTCAATCCGCAGTTCATGACCGTGCGATTGGACGGGAACCCTGGCAACTCCACATACCACTCGATAAACCTGCAGGTAACCAAACGGCTCTCGAACGGCTTCACCAATCAAACGTCCTATACCTGGAGCAAGACTTTGGGTGAAGCCAGTGACGACGGGCAGGTGAACTATCTGAATCCCAGAGACCGCTCGCTCAACAAAACGCTTCTTGAATTCCACCGGGCACATGCCATCCGCAGCAACGGCACTTTCGAGTTGCCCTTTGGGCCGGGCCGGCCATTCCTCAGCAATGGCCCGGGGTTCCTTGTACGGCTGGTCGAACAGTGGCAGTTGGGAGGGATTTTCAACTGGACCTCCGGAGCGCCCCTGAACGTCACGGCTGTGACTTCGACGTTTACCCAGGCTACAGGCAACACGCCGGTAATTCTCGGGAACTTCCCGAAGAATATCGGCCAGGTTACTCCGCTGGCGACCGGCGCTACATACTTCCCCGGGCTCCAGCAGATCCCCGATCCGGCGAGAAACGGCGTCACCACACTGCAGGGACTCCAGAGCCAATTCAGCAATCGCGCAATCATGGATGCCCAGGGCAATCTCATTCTCGTAAATCCGGTTCCCGGACAGCTTGGGACCCTGGGCCAGCGCTGGATCGAAGGACCGTCGCATGTCGGCCTGGACGTCAACCTCCTCAAGCGCGTGAGGATTACCGAAAGCAAGGTGTTCGAAGTCCGCGTGGACGTGGTGAACATTCTGAACACGCCGCGATGGAACGATCCCATAACGGACATCAACTCGCCGAACTTCGGGCGTATGACCGCGGCTGATCCGACGGCATCGTTTCAGCAATCGGACACGACTACGGCAGCCCGGAGATTTACGATTAATGCGCGGTTGAATTTCTGACGGGGCAGAATTAGCCGCGAATTACGTCAATGACGCGAATGGGGCGCATCAAGAATTGTTTTTTGCGCCCCATTCGCGTCATTGGCGTAATTCGCGGCTAATCTTGTTGCTTTGTCTCTTCGTTTTACAGAACCAGCGAATAGTAGCGGCCCAGATCCCTGGTGCCGGCCAGAAAGTCCGTGACCAGGCTGGGATCCTGCGCGGCGTGAAGTGTCGCTTCAGGCAAAGAGGTGGGGTTGGGTGTCCTGGATAATTCGTAGAGTTTGGCCTGGACGAAAATGTCGAAGTAGGCGGCGTCCAGTTTTCCTGCTCTCACGTGAGCAACGATGATGTCGAGCGCTTTTTCAACGGGCATTGCCGGTTTGTAGGGCCTGTCGTCCCTGAGGGCATCGTAGATATCGCAAATAGTCATCATTCGCGTCTGGGGCGGGATGTCCTCAGCCGTAATCTGGTTCGGGTAACCCGACCCGTCCAGTTTCTCGTGGTGCTTGTAAGCAATATCCGGGACTTGTTCTAGCCCTCTGCTCCAGGGAATCATTTTCAGAATTTCAAACGTTTTGCTGACGTGGCTTTCGATTTCGAGACGTTCGGATTCCGAGAGAGAACCTCTCGTAATCGAAAGCTTCCGGCTCTCTTCTTCGGTCACCGCGGTCAGAATCTCGCCTGTATCGAACGGGACCTTGAGCGAGCGCAGGTCTCTGAGCAGATCGTGTGTGGCGCGCCTCATGATCGATGGCTCATTCGCCTCCACCACCTGTTCCCAGGCGAGGTCGATTCGGTTGATGGCGTCCGCATAATTCTTTCTTTCGGTCTGCTGAAGGAACATCAGCTGGGCGCGCATGAGTTTGAGACGCATGGAGATGATCTCGATCTCGTGCGGCTGGAGTTTCTTCTGCTTCTGCAGAATCTCTTCTTTCACGCCGATTTTGCCCACGTCATGAAGCATCGAGGCAAAGCGCAACTCGCGCAGTTGAGCCGGGGTGAAAACGATGTCCCTGAGCGGCCCTGCGTTTGTCCGGTTAACGGCCTCGGCAAGTCCAACGGTATAGTTGGATACGCGCATACTGTGACCGGACGTCACCGGATCGCGGGCTTCGATTGCCGTTACGCAGGCATTGACAAATCCTTCGAGGAGGCGTTCCTGCTCCTCGAGCAGGAGGCTGTTTTCGATAGCCAGCGCAGATTGCCCCGCAATAATCGAAAAGAGCCGCTCGTCCTTTTCGTCGGAGTTAGGAAGTGGTGACGTGTCCTGCGGATTGAACGGCGTGCCGTCCTTCGGAAGTTTATTCAGGAGCTGCACCACGCCGACGAGATCTCCACGCGGCGTAATCAGAGGGCCCGAAAATATGTTTCTCGTCGAATAGTTCAAGATCCTGTCCACAGAAGAAAAGATCTGGCCGGCCCCCGTGGCCCGATCGAGGAGAATAGGTTTTCTGTGAACTGCGGTTCTGCCGGCGAGGCTCGAATCGTCGATCTCGAATTGAAGGCTGCGCAAGTCTGCCGGGACGCCCCGGAGCTTGATGCTTCTCGTGATCATGGCCTCAAACGTGAGAACCTGGTCGCCTTCTGCGTTCTTTCTGACAGTGAAGACGGATCCTGCGTCGCACTGTACGAGATCCAGGAACGAACCCAGGGTAGTATCTAGTATTTTCTGTAGGTTATCGATGATTTCGCCGGACATCTAGCCTTGTATCGGCAAATCTCGGCAAAATAATGAGCGAAAAATTCGCAGTGGTCGATTTAGAGGATTTAAAAGCGTAATGGGGAGTCGAAACCCAATCCGGCACTTCTCAACGTGGTTTCGCACAGCTGTCCGGCGATCGCCGGACCGATGGTTCGATCCCACAGCGATGACCCTGGCAACCTCAAACAAAGCGGGCAACGTGACGGCCCGAGTGGTGCTCTTGAAGAAATTCGGGCCGGAAGGTTTCACGTTTTACACCAACTACGCTTCCCGCAAAGGACGGCAGCTTTCCGAGAATCCGAGAGCAGCGCTGGTTTTTCACTGGCCTTACCTGCGCCGGCAGGTGCGCATCGAGGGAACGGTGGAGCCGGTCAGCCGAGACGAATCCCAGCAATACTTCGAGTCGCGCCCACGGCTCTCTCAAATCGCCGCTACCGTATCGAAACAATCCGAGGTTATTCCAACGAGAAAATTCCTGACCAGAAAATTCAGACATCTCCGAAAGACGCTCGCCGGGGGAGCCGTACCGCTGCCCAGGAACTGGGGTGGTTATCGTCTTGTACCGGACAGTATGGAATTCTGGCAGCATCGTGAAAACCGCCTTCACGATCGTCTGCGGTATCGAAAGGGAAAAAGCGGGAAATGGACTGTGGAGCGGTTGGCGCCCTAGCGGGGAAAAAGAAAGGGTCAGAGCTGATGACAGCATTTCCGCCGGTTTTGACGCCCGCGGTTCGAGAAATGAGCTGAACTTTCGTCCAGGTGCCTGATTGCCCTTGTGGAACTTTCGCTCCCCATTGACCTCAGGCTGAACATCTCTCGGCTTTCACAGCCTGACCCTTCCTACACTATTCATTGCAATTCCTGTACCAATGCGGCCGCGCCGTGAATTCAATAGCCTACCGATGACGCTCTCCGTATGTACTGTAAGGTCGGGGTGAATTCGTCCGCTGGACAGGGAAAATAGCATCAAAGCAGGTTTTTTTATAGTGCTACAGTGCTGCCGGCCGCTGCAGATCATGCACTTGGATCGCCACGCAGTTTCGCATGCGTTCTCGAGCGTTTTGCAGCAAACAGTGCCTCTATTTGTCCACCTTTCGCCGAAGACATTGTCGTTTTTTCCGCCCACTTCGCGACTACGCAAAGAACTAGCCGCGAATCACGCCAATGACGCGAATTGGGGGCGCAAAAAGGATTCTTGATGGGCCATTCGCGTAATTCGCGTCATTGGCGGCTAATTCCCCTTTTAGGTGACCGTATTTGACGCAGTTTTCCGCTGCATAGTACGATGCGTCCACTTGTTAATTGATTGGGAGGGAGAGGAGACTATGAAACGACTTTTCAATACAACAGTACTGCTTCTGTATCTTGTTTTCTCCACGATCACATTCGCGCAAACAACAAACGCGACGCTGGGGGGAACCGTATCGGACGCGACCCGCGCATTGATTCCCGGCGTGACGGTCACCGCAACGAATACTCAGACGGGAATCGTCTCAACTGTAGTGACTAATGAGACCGGAGCGTACAACTTTCCTTCGCTCCAAACCGGAACGTATAAAGTCACGGCTGAGCTTCCCGGTTTTCAGACTCAGAGCTACAACGACGTTGTGCTGGGAGTTTCCCAGCAGGTACGTTTGAACTTCACACTGCAGGTCGGGACGCAGGCTCAATCCGTTGAAGTGAACATCGCGGCCGACACGCTGATTGCGACAACGTCGTCATCGGTTGGCTCTGTGCTTCCCGAATACAAAGTGCGCGACCTGCCTCTGGCTTCCCGCAACATACTGGATCTGGTCGCGACGGCGCCGGGAACCCAGGCCAGCAACTTTGCAGGTGGACGAATAACTCAGCTCAATACGACGCGAGACGGTATTCCGGTCAGCGACGGCCGGTATGATACCGGCGCAGCCACCACGACCTATGTGAGCCCGGATCTCGTGGATGAAGTGCGCGTCATCGTCGCCCCGGCAGATGCGGAGATGGGACGGGGCTCGGGCCAGATTCAAATGTCGACGCGGTCCGGCACCAACGAGTTGCATGGAAGCCTTTTCTGGGTCAACCGCAACTCGAAGCTCAGCGCCAACTCCTGGAACAACAACTTCCAGGGCGTGGGAAAAGACTTCTACAACGGAAATCAGTTTGGCGGCCGCGTAGGCGGTCCCATCATCAAGAACAAGACATTTTTCTTTTTCCTGTTTGATGGGCAGCGTTTCGTCACCAAGAGCCAATTTACCGGCTCTGTGTTGACGCAGCAGGCACGGCAAGGCATCTTCCGATTTTTCCCGGGGGTACAGAACGGCAACGTCTTATCGAATGCCCCGACAGTAGATCGTAACGGCACTCCGGTAAAACCCGCCGGCGCGACGGGCGATCTGACATCCTTCAACATCTTTGGACGGGACGTGAGTGGAACCTTTACTCCCTGGGATCCGAACCGGGCGGGATTCGACACTTCCGGATGGATGAGGCGGCTGATCGACCGGATGCCGTTGCCGAACGATTTTACGACTTGCGGACCCAGCGGCATCTTCACTACCGGGCCGGGTAACTGCGATGGGTTAAACGTGGCGGGCTTTCGGTGGCTTCGACGTATTGAAGGTCAGGACACGCCGAATGGCGATGGCAATGACACGGACCGGAACCAGTACAATGTCCGCATCGATCATAATTTCAATTCCAATCACAAAACGTCGTTCAGCGGAACGTGGGAACGAGACTGGGCGCAAACCGCCCAGGCGGGCATCACGAATTGGCCTGATGGCTTCAACGGTCAGATACGCCGCGCGCCCCGGGTGATCACGGGGTCGCTGGTCTCGACACTGTCGCCGACCATCGTTAACGAGTTCCGCCTTGGAACCCGGAAGGCGTGGAACTATAGCTGGTCGTCCATCTGGAGACCCGACTCTGTTGGAGATGCCGCTCGCGCCGCGCTGCCTACGCACGGCGGTGTGCCGTTCTATCCGACACAGGTGCTGTTTGGAGACAACATTATTACCAATGTGAGTGGTGCTGCAACTCGCGGCCAAACCAGTCCCCTGTACAACTACAGCGATACGTTGAGCTGGACTAAAGGCAAGCACGCTTTCAGAAGCGGCTTTGAAGCGCGCTTCACCTCGTCGCGGGGATGGAACGGCACCGACAACCCGGATTGGTACAAGTTCCCGGTTGTAACCGTCGCCAACCCCAGCGTACCTGTGGCCGGAATAGCCATTGTCCCCGGTCTGACGGGGACCAGCGTCATCACGGCGCAGAACCTGTTGCTCGATCTCTCCGGCTCCGTTTCCGGCGCCAGCCTCACGTTCAATGTGAACAGCGCGGCGCAGCAGAATTTCGAAGCACGGACCAGGATCAAGGACTATCACCAGAATGAATGGGGTGGGTTCTTCAAAGACGACTGGAAGATTCGTCCGGCTCTCACACTCAACCTCGGAGTGCGTTATGACTTTTATGGCACGCCATGGGAAAAGAACGGCTTGAACGCGGCTCCGGTTGGAGGAGGGGCCGGACTGTTTGGAATTTCGGGGACGAGTCTTGCCGATTTGTGGCATCCCGGTGTTATCAACGGTAAGCCCACTCAGCTTCAACTCACAGGCAAGAACTCTCCCAATCCGGGCGTGCTGTTCTATAAGAACGACTGGAACAACATTGCTCCGGCTATTGGCTTGAGCTGGTCCTTGCCCTGGGGCGGAAAAGACAAGACCATCCTGCGAGCAGGATATGGCGTCAACTACCAGGGAGCGGCTTCGTTCAACGCCGGCCTGAACCTTTTCACGGGCAACAATCCAGGACTGTCTCAACTGCAAAACTTCACGACGCTGGGAGTGGGCGCCCAATACTTCAATTTCTCTTCTCCGAACCTTCCGATCCCGATTCCGGAACCCGCCGGCGTAAAGCCGTTGGCACAGGAGCCCTTTGATGTACGAGCCAACGCGCTGCTGGGCTTCGACGACAATCGAGTGAACCCATACGTCCAGAACTTCAACCTCGAAATTCAGCGCGAACTGGCCAAGAATCTCACGTTCGAAGCGCGCTATATCGGCAGCAAGGGCACGCACCTGTACGGCGGGCTCTCGATCAACGATGTGAACATTTACGAAAACCAAATTCTGAACGCGTTCAACATTACGCGCACCGGCGGGAATGCAGAATTGTTCGATCGGATCCTGAACGGCATCACGCTCAATCCCGGAACAAACGCCAGCCTGGGACAAGGCATGGTCAACGGGACGACCTTGTCGGGATCGGCAGCCCTGCGCACGAACACGATTTTCAGGACCTTCCTTGCCAATGGTAATGTCGGCCAATTCGCGAGCGCTCTGAACACTTCGACTACCATTACCGGTAAAGCCGGCGGTCTGCTTGCAAGAAACGGGTTTCCCGACAACTTCATCGTCGCCAATCCGCAATATGCGGCCGTCGTGATGAATTCGAATCCCGGCAGTTCGACCTATCATTCGATGAACCTGCAAGTGACCAAGCGTCTATCGCACGGATTCACCCATCAGTTTGCTTACACGTGGAGCCGGACTCTGGGCGAAAACAGTACCGACGGCGGCCTCGAATATCAGGATCCGAGAAATCACCAATTCAACCACGCTCTGCTCACTTTCCACCGCACACATGATTTCCGGAGCAACGGTACGTTCGAATTGCCCTTCGGGCCGGGCCGGAAGTTCCTTGGCAACGCGTCGGGTTTCGTGTCGCGGCTGGTCGAACGGTGGCAGTTGGGCGGTATCTTCAGCTGGAGTTCGGGTGCGCCGGTGACGATCACCGCGGCGAACGCGGAGACCACGTGGACAGTAGTTCCTGGAACCATCAATCTTACCCGCACCGCCAACACGCCGATGATCCTGGGCAACTTCCCCAAGAGCGCCGGCAAGGTTACGCCTGGAGTGAGCGGGGCCAACTACTTCGATGGATACAGGCAGCTTGACGATCCGTTCAAGAACAGCGTCACGACATCGCAGACTCTGCAAACTGCCTTCAGCAACAAGGCCCTTGTCGATGCTAACGGCAATATCGTTCTGGCGAATGCGGCGCCTGGAACGGTCGGCAGTCTCGGCCGCACCTGGCTCGAAGGACCGACGCATGCCGGCTTCGACGTGAACCTCGTCAAGCGCATCCGGATTGCCGAAAAGAAAGAGTTCGAAATCCGCGTCGATGCGGTCAATGTGATGAACAATCCGCGTTGGGCTTTTGTAACCGGCGGAACGATTCAGGATATCAACAACCCCAACTTCGGGAGACTCACAGCCGCCGATCCGACCGGTGGTGTAGCGCAGGCAGATTTTCCGGTCGCAAACGTTTGAATTTCTGAGTAGCCGCGGACGGGGAAAAGAAATAGCCGCGAATTACGCCGATGACGCGAATGGGGCGCCCCATTCGCGTCATCGGCGTAATTCGCGGCTATTTCTTTTCCCCGTCCGCGGCTGACCTTCTAGACTCATTTGCATCCCGTCTAAACACGCTGTAGACTGCCTCCGCTTTTTCACCTCAAAACCCTTGGAGAACATCATGCGAAGGCTTTGCGCAACAGCAGTACTGCTGTCGCTGCTTCTGGCCGGGCCGGCGTTCACTCAATCCAGCAACGCCAGAGTCAGCGGAACAATTGATGATGCCACACGCGCCGTCCTGCCCGGCGTGACAGTGACGGCAACGAACACCGCAACCGGAGTCGTCACCACTGTGTTGACCAACGAAGCCGGTGCGTACAATTTCGCCAGTTTGACGCCGGGAGTTTATACCGTGAGCGCCGAGCTGCCCGGTTTCCGGACCAGGAGCTACACGGATGTTGAACTTGGAAATGCGCAGTCGCTTCGATTGAACTTCACGCTCACCGTCGGATCGCTCAACACGGACGTTGAGGTTACAGTTGCAGTGGACTCGCTACTGGCGACATCCAGTTCATCGGTCGGCAGCGTGCTTTCCGAAGCACGGATCCAGGCGCTGCCGATTGTGGGCAACAACGTATTGGGCCTGCTGGATACCCTTCCCGGAACACGCATGGACGCGAATGGCGTTACTGGAACCTTTGCCGGCCTCGGCACGCGCAGTGTGAACGTGACGCGGGACGGCATGGAGTCCAGCGGCGCTGCACGGAATATGCAGGCCGGTATGAGCACGTCCACCTTTATGAGTCCCGATCTTATCGGAGAAATGCGCCTGATCCTTGCGCCTGTCGATGCTGAAATGGGTCGCGGTAATGGTCAGATGCAGGTTTTCACAAAGTCGGGAACCAACCAATTCAAGGGCAGCGCGGCACTGTATATCCGCAACAGCGCGTTAGACGCCAACACCTGGGGCAACAACAGAGCCGTCGACCCCATTACGGGGGCCTGGAAGCCGCTTACGAAAGATTGGGTCAACAGGAACGAGTACTCGGGCAGCCTCGGCGGGCCCATCGTTAAAAACAAAACATTTTTCTTCGCGCTTTGGGACGGTCTGCTCGTCAGCGAGCGCGCGATTCAAAACCCCCTGGTACTGACGCCATGTGCGCAGAACGGCGTTTTCCGGTACTTCGATAATTGGAACAACGGGAACGCGCTCCAGGCAACTCAGGCCACAGGCGGCACTCCGACCATCGCGGTAGTGGATGGGCTCGGCACTCCAGTCAGGCCGGCAACAAATCCGGACGGCAGCCCGTACACCGGCGCTCTCAGATACGCAAGCGTATTCGGTCCTCTCGCGAACACCCCGGCACGAGCCGATTGTTCCGACGCGCAGGTTCAGGGCAACCCCTGGGATGCTTACCGGAAGGCGATGGATTCGACCGGATTTGTCAAACAACTGTTGGGCAAGATGCCATTGCCAAACAACTACGAAATTGCCAACAGCGACGGGTTGAATACGGCCGGCTATCGCTGGGTCCGAGCCATGCATGGCGGCAACGAGGGTATTTTCTCATTCGGCGGGACTGGAGTTGCACGGAAGCAGATCAACGTCAAACTGGATCACAACCTCAATACGATGCACAAAGTGGCTGGAACATACACCTATGAAAACTCCTCCGGCGGCGCAAACCTGATGACGTGGCCGGACACTTTCGGAGGCAGCCGTTCCCGGCACCCTCAGCACCTGTCCCTCACTTTCACATCGACACTGTCGCCGGCAATCGTCAACGAAGCCCGTGCAGGTATGCGGCGCACTGGTTTCACACAGTGGAATGGGTTGAACAATCCAGACACCGGCGGAGCCGGGCAAAAGTTCTTTCCCAACTACGCGGGATACCCTGTGTACCTGGGACTGGGACTGAACCAGGTCAACTTCCAGGCTAATTCGCCGCTGGGTGGTGGCAATACGCAAACTTTCGAAGACCACACGGCGATGTGGCAGTACGGCGACACGCTCAGTTGGACGAAAGGCACGCACGCTTTCAAATTCGGCGGTGAAATCCGCAGGGGCGCTTCCTGGGGACTCGACGCGGGCATCGGCATTACGGCAATCCCTCGCGCGATCGGCGGCGACCTCGCCACGTCCGCAATATCCGCAACCGCAATCAGCACGACAAACATGCCCGGACTGGCGGGCACGACCGCCGCGGGCAATAACGTGAGAATGCGAAATCTGCTGAGTTTCCTCGCCGGCTCGCTTGGCTCGATCACTCAGTACTATTACATGCAAAGCCCCACTAAATTGGACGCGTGGGACGATTACAAGACATACGCGGGAAAGATTCGCGATATCCACGGGAATGAGTTCAGCGTCTTCTTCAAAGACGATTGGAAAGTGTCGAAGAGTCTCACGCTCAACCTTGGCTTGCGCTACGACTACCTGGGGGTGCCCTACGAAGTCAACGGTTTGATGCCCCTCCCGATTGGAGGAGGCGCCGCCGCTTTCGGAATCTCGGGACGAAGCTTCAACGATTGGATGAGTCCCGGACGTCGCGCCGACCTGACGGTGTTCCAGTATGTCGGGAAGAACTCTCCGAATCCCAACATTCCATGGTATCCGAACGACTGGAACAATTTTGGCCCCGCGGTCGGCTTTGCCTGGCAGGTTCCCTGGTTTGGTGCCGGCAAGACGACCGTGCGCGGTGGATGTCAGGTCACCTACCAGATCGGCGACGGATACAGTTCCATCGTGCAGGAGACCAGCGCACCAGGCAGCTCCCAAAACGTCACGTATATCGGGGACAGCAACGCCAATGCTTACCTCGATCTCACGAAGTTGCCCTCGTTGATCCCGGTACCCGTTCCCACCGGGCCGCTGCAGCCCATTGACATCAGGGAACGAAGTCAGGGGCTTTTTATTCCGGATCCGAATCTTGTGACTCCCTACGCTCAGAACCTTACGCTGTCGATCACGCGAAGTATCGGCTCGAACGTCTCGTTGGATGTACGCTACAGCGGCACCCTGGGCAGAAAGCAGCGAAGCGCATCCAATAACATCAATGTGCCTAACTTCAGGAGCAATGGATTGAAGGACGCCTTCGACGCAGTGCGGAGTGGAGGTGAATCGGCGTTGTTGAACCAGATGTTCAATGGGATCAATATCGCAGGCGCCGGCTTCGGACCGGTCGGAACAACCTTCAATGCCGTGCCGCAGACGGCTGGGCTGCACATGCGATCGAGTTCCACATTCAACGCCAACCTCGCCAATGGAAATTACACTGCGCTTGCTACCACGCTGAACACATTGAACTACGCGAACGCCTTCAATCCCACTCTGCCGTTGATTCCTGCCGGCGTCCAGGGCGCCGTGATGCGATACAGCGGATTGTTTCCGGAGAACTTTATCGCAACCAATCCCCAATTCGGCGGCGTGAATCTCATGACCAACAACATCAGCAACAATTACCATTCGCTGAACGCACAGATCACGCTGCGGCCGGTGCGCGGCATCAGCACTCAGACGACGTACACCTGGAGCAAGAATATGGGAGCGGGCTTCCCGGGGACTGATGGGCTTGGACAGGTTTTTACGGATCCGCTGAACCGCCGTGCCGACTACGCCGTGCTGCCGGACACGCGCGTGCATGACTTCCGGACCAATGGGACGCTCGCGCTGCCAATCGGACCCAACCAGTTGTTGTTCGGTAACAGCTCCGGAGTCGTGGCGCGAATCATCGAGGGTTGGCAGCTGAGCTGGATTGCGAACATGAACACCGGCCAGCCACTGAGCATCGCAACCCTGGCCAACAACGTTGGTGTCAATCAACTCTATAACAATGGAACACCGGATATCGTGGGACCTTTCGACATCAAAGGAGGCAAAGTTCAATTTCTGGGCGGTCCTAACGGCAGCTACTTCGATCCGGCCAGTTTCAGAGTAGTCCGCGATCCGCAATGCGGCGCTGTGACGACGTCACAGAACCTTCGAACTTCATGCACCCTTAACGCTATTGCAGACGCCACGACCGGCCAGATTCTTCTTCAGAATCCACTTCCGGGAACGCGAGGGACACTGGGCCAGCGTGTGGTGGAAGGGCCGGGACGGTGGCGGTTTGACGCGGGACTGGGCAAGTCGTTCAAGCTTACCGAGTCGAAGAGCTTGCAATTTCGTGTGGACGCAAGGAATGTGCTCAATCATCCCGAGCCGAACCCTACAGGGCTCGTCACGAATATCAACGACGTCAACTTTGGTCTGATCACCGGCGTCAATGCGAAGTCCGAAACCTCGTTTCGGGAGGTGCAGGCGCAACTTCGATTTAATTTCTAGGGGGAATTAGCCGCCAATGACGCGAATTACGCGAATGGGCGCATATGAAACCGTTGATGCGCCCATTCGCGTAATTCGCGTCATTGGCGGCTAATTCCCCTCAGGGAACCGGTAAGTAAGCGGGCTGTGTCGCCTGCTCACCGAGCACCTTTCCGTCAGGGAGCGTGACCGAGACGAAAATCCCGCCGGGGTCGCCGTTCCGGAACGGCCGCGCGACTGCCTTCACCTTGTCGCCGGCCTTGATCGACGTGGACTTCCAGCCCGCGCGAACCAGAAAAGCGGGAGACGTCATTTCCAGGTTCCAGATGTCGGTGCTGCCCTTGCCGTTCGGTACCTCAATTTCCAGCCATGAGTGGGGATTGGCCCACCTGAATTGTTTCACGATGCCTTCCACCGTCACGGTCTTCGTACGATCGACACCCGCACCGGAGTGGTGCGCGTAGGCTGAACCCGCGATAAACAGCGCAATCAGCAGTGAGCTTCCGGCCAGCAAATTTCTCATTCTCTGCCTCCAATTGAATTCCTAGCGGACATTGGCGTCCGAGTGCGTAGTCGGCATGTGATCGTTGAGATCGGGCAGGCACGACACTTCAGCGATGTCCCGCTCGTCGACACGCCGCCAGCGCTTTGTGATGTTCCATGTCCCCTCCCAACTCTTCGGGTCGGTGAACGCGTACTCAATTGACAGCGTCTTTCCCTGGTCGATCAGCTTAATCCGTTCGACGATATGCAACGCATCACTGCCGGGAATTCCGGAATCGATCCAGTGATGGTCAGGGACGAAGTACTTCGTGTCGATCACAAGTGTGTCGCCCTCCCATCGTCCGATCGATTCGCCGTTGAAGCTCGGCACCGCGATGTCCGGGTCGGTGTGAGGGCGTCCGTCCAGGTAGACGACTCGCAGGCTGTTCATGAATTCGCTGATCATGTAGATCGCTGTGGGCAACTGAATCATGGCGATGGGCCACACGCGCGTCATGATAACGGGCAAGCCGGCAGGCCAGCACTGGCCGATGTCGTCGCGGTACACCTTTCCTTCCGACTGAGCTTTTCGAGCCGCGTCATAGTGCACCTGGGCCTCGGGCGTCAGCTTGAGGCCCGGAGGAGGTGTGAAGCGGAATCCGTTATCGGGGCCGCCGCCATGCAACCATGTTCCTGTCAGGTCGAACGGCGGTTTTGGACGAGGCTTGGCGAGATTCTCCGGCGCCAGCGCACCGAGCGCACCCGGCGGCTGGAACTGCGCCGTAAGATCCGATACGCCGACGAGGAAGGTCAATGCGACCGCAGCCGCCGCAACCCTTCGAGCGATCCGTGACTTGCTCATCATGTCCTCCGTTTATTAGCGTCGGGCCCACCGTCCGGATCGCTCCGGTACACCGCTTCGCGGCCTTCTTACTACCGGCCGGTTCCCCCACGCCTTCTTTCCTCTCACTTCTCACGCACCTTCAGGCGCACGACCCCCTGCTCATCCACGTACTCACGATTGTTGTCGCACACGAACTCAACCATCTCGTAATTTGGCATGCGGCGGTATGCCAGCGTGTAGGTAAACGGCTTCTCGAGCGTCACAGGATCCTCGATCGTGATCTGATCGTGCAGGACGTCGGGAGCGACGAATCGTATCCGTTCCGTGATGCGCATTTGATCGCTGTGGGGTATCCGCTGGTATTGCACCGATTCCTTGATGCCGACCGTGTCGACGACCAGAGTGTCTCCCTCCCAGCGGCCGACGGAGCGGCCATAATAACCAGGAGGCACTTCATCGATCTTTGCCTGCGGTCTGTCGAGGTAGATGCGGCGCACTTCGCTGAATGCTTCCGCGATGACCGTTATTTGCTTCGGCGTCTGGATAAATTCCACGGGATACACCGCGACGGACATCATTGACGGCACACCATAGGGCACGCAGAGCGAACTGCCGGTGGCCAGCGGTTCGCCTCGCCGGTTGGCCTCGGCCTCAGCCGCACGACGCGCTTCATAAGGTTTGGCGTACTCCGGCCTCAGCACAACCGGGCTGGCGGGAGGCGGCGCGAGCTTGGGATCGGCGCCGCGGCCGGCACGATACGGACCCCATGTTCCGGTGAAATCGGGAGGATTCGTCCTCGACTGCCCAGGAGCCAATCCCCCGATCAATATAAGAAAGACAACACGCGCGATCATTGTGCGGGCGCCTGCGGGCCCCTGCCGGGACCATTTCCGAGCACGCGTCCGTCGGGCAAGGTCACCTGGATGAGTAATCCTCCCGGCTGGCCGCTTCTCAGAGGGCTGATACGAGCTGTCACCTTGTCGCCGTGCTTCAGATCTTTGAACTTCCAGCCACTCTGCATCAGGATGCTGGGACTCCCCAATTCGATGCTCCAGTGTTTCACGGCGCCCTTTTCGTCCGCGACGTCCAATTCGATGTAGGCGTGCGGGTTGGTCCATTCAAAGGCGGTAACCGTGCCAGTCAGCGTGGTCGTTTTCGTCTGATCGAACATGGCGAATGAGTGATGGGCCATCGCCACGCCCGCTCCGGCCAGGCACCAGACTATGATGCGTGCTGCTAAAGACATCTGTTATCTCCCATCTCGAATGAGGCAATCATAGGTTGCTGAAGTTGAAGGGTCAAGCCCTGCAGAAATGCGGGCTAAAGCCCGCGACTACATTCAGGCCGAAACGCCCAGTCCAAACGTAGTCGCAGGCTTTAGCCCGCGTTCCAGCGCCTACAGGAAATTTTCAGATTTCTGATTTAGGATAGTCTTGATGCGGATTCTGGTGATTGAAGATGAAGCCAGGATGGGAGAACTGCTCCGCGAGGGTTTGACCGAAGAAGGCCACACCGTCACAGTTGCTCTGGATGGCCGCGAAGGCCTCGAGATCGCTGAGGGCTGGGAATTCGACCTCATCATTCTGGACGTGATGCTGCCCCGTATGGACGGCTTCGCCATTGCGCGACGTCTGCGGGCACAGCATAACCAGACACCGATTCTCATGCTCACCGCCCGCGATTCCGCGAAAGATCTTATTGAAGGTTTGGATCTTGGAGCCGACGACTATCTGTCGGCCGCGGAAAAGAGGTGAGCCTTCCTGTTGGCACGCCCATGGAGATTCGCTTCGGCGACGCTCGATGATCACAAACCGGGGTTCTGTTTCCTTTCCCCAAATCACTAATCACTGATGGCCACTGTCCAGTGACTAATGAAATTGAGGATTGAGAAATGATCGGATTTTTCAATCCTCAATTCTCAATTTCATTAGTCACTGGACAGTGGCCATCAGTGATTAGTGATTTAGAAAGCGCCTTTTAGGTTAAGATGTCTGCCGCTAATCCCTAAAAGGAGACTCGAAATGAGAATTCGTTCATGGGGGTCGATCGTTGCGACAGCGGCGCTTGCGACCGTGCTGGCGTCCGTCTCGGCTTCCGGTCAGAGCATCCCGCGTCTGGCCGACGGCAAGCCGGACTTCAACGGGATATGGGACCGGCCGCGCATTTTGGACATCACCAGGGATTCCAATGCTTGCGGCAGCGGCGCTCCCACAAAGGGGTGCGTTCAGAAAGGCTCGGGAGAGCTTGCCTACACGGCCTGGGGACGGGAACAATGGACCGGCCCGCGGTTTGACTACGCGGCCCGCTGCCTGCCTTGGGGTTACACGCGAGCCATGCAGACGGCGTATCCCATCGAGATCATGCAGACGCCAAAACGCCTGGCAATCCTGTTCGAGTCGAATAATGTATTTCACATGGTCCCAACGGATGGCCGCAAGCTGCCCGAAAATCCGGACCCGTCGTGGCTCGGATACTCGGTTGGCCGATACGAAGGAGACACCTTAATCATCGAGACGACCGGCTTTAACGGCAAAACATGGATCGACACCGCAGAGCATCCTTCGAGCGAACAGTTGCGGGTCACCGAACGCCTCCGGCTCATCGATGCCGATCACGTGGAACAGGTCGTCACGTGGGAGGATCCCAAGACGTATACGAAGCCCATCCAGAACACCCGAGTGTGGGTACGCATGAAGGCGGGCGAGGAGCTCATGGAATGGTGGTGCATGGAGAACAATAAGGACCTGTTGGAAGGTCACCTGGCGGATACTCACAAAACCGGCACTAATCAGTAATATGAATTCCTTTGCTAACAAAAATAATTGGAGGCTCCTTATGAAAGCAGCGCTGGCGGCGTTAATCGTAGGACTTCTCGTGGCTCCTCTCCCGGCAGTCGCGCATCACGCGTTTGCGGCCGAGTTCGATTCGAACAAGACCGTTACCGTCAAGGGAACGGTTGACAAGGTCGAGTGGACGAACCCGCACATCTGGATCTACGTCGATACGAAGGAAGAGAATGGCACGGTTACCCGTTGGCAATGCGAAGGCGGCAGCCCAAACACCCTGACCCGGCAAGGCTGGAGCAGGGACTCGCTCAAACCGGGACAGCAGGTGAGTATTGAGGGGTTTCGCGCCAAGAATGGCAGTAATACCTGTAACTCCCGGGTCGTGACAACGGCCGACGGGAAACGGTTGTTCGCCGGGTCGTCATTCGGGCAATAACCACGAAGACACAAAGAATTAGCCGCCAATGACGCGAATTACGCGAATGGGCGCATAAGAAAATCGTTGATGCGCCCATTCGCGTAATTCGCGTCATTGGCGGCTAATTCTTTGTGTCTTCGTGGGTCCAAACGATCGCGGCTAAGGTAAAAAAGGCAGCCCCCTAAGGTAAATACCCAATTCTACGTTTTAAGCCACAAATTTACTCTTGGTCCGCATGCAAGGGACCAAGAAAACAGTTGTTCTGATACTAATCCTTGCATCATTCCGGCTGGGCACCGCTGTGCCGGTCACCGGCGCAACCAACACAAAAACAGACGTGCCTGACGTCCGAACTCCCGCGCTATCGGAGCAGGCTCGGGAAGACGCAGCCCTCGCTCTTATTCGATTCCCCTGGCAAAAACTCAAATTTCAGATCGTTTTCATGCCTCCGCGCCACGGCTTTCGGGCAATGATTTTCCCCGACAAGCACAGAATCGAGGTTTACGCCCGGCCCCAGGACGATACTCGACTGCTGGCATACGACATTGCACATGAGCTGGGACACGCGATAGACGTCACCCGGAACACCAGTGAGACCCGCAAGAAATGGATGAAATCGCGCGGTATCAATCCGGCCACGCCATGGTTTGGTTGCAACCGCTGCTCGGACTACAGCACGCCGGCTGGGGATTTTGCCGAGACCTTTGCTCTTCTTCTTCTGGGACCGGGGCATTTTGAGGGCCGTATCGCTCCCAGTCCTAACGCGAATCAGATTCCAGAACTCTCCTCATTCTTTCCCGAATTTCGGCAGAAGCCTTAGAGCATTCTGATCGATCGCCTGAAGATCCTTCGAGCGGAACACGCCGCATTCCTTCAAACCCTTGACATGTTCCAAAGGAGTGCGGAAGGGGTAGTCTGTCCCAAAGACGATCTGCGAGACAGGAACGACCTTGGTGAGGGCCGACATCGCCGCAGGATTGGCAACCTGTGCCGTATCGTAATAAAACTTTGCCGCCGCGCCGCCAAAACCCTGGGGAAACTTCGGGGCGAATTGGGCCGACTTCGCCATACCTGTGAACCGTTCGACAAGAAACGGCATAGTGCCGCCCCCGTGCGAAAAGATCATGCGGACGTTGGGGTAGCGGGCAGCGGCGCCGCCGAAGATCATCTGTGCGATGGCGCGGGTTGTGTCGGTGCCCCACTCGATGGCTCCATCACCGACATTGGGAAGTAGATTTCTGCAGCAGTTGGCTGTGTTCGGATGTGTATAGACCACGGCGTTGCGCCGGTTGAGTTCCTCAAAGACGGGATTGAACGCGGGATCGCCCAGCCATTTGTCGCCGTAGCTCGTGAACAAAGCAATCCCGTCCGCTTTGAGCGTCTCGAAGGCATAGTCGATCTCGCGGAGGCTGGCAGCGACATTCGGCAGAGGCAACGAGGCGAATACACCGAACCGGCCGCGATGATCCGCGGCCAGCCGTGCCGCGTACTCATTGCATTCGTGGCAGAGGCGGACGGCCGTTGATGGGTCGTTGAACGGGTCGCCCGCCGGCGCGATCGATGTAATCCCTGCAGACACGCCGGCCTGGTCCATGGCCTCGAGACCCTTTGCCGGAGTCCAGGTCGCTGAAGCTCCCCCAAGACGCTGCGTACCAAGCGCCTGGAGCAGACTCGGCGGCACAATGTGGTGGTGAACGTCGATTCGAGTCGTTGTGGGGAGAAGCGCACCCACACCGGCTGCGGCGAGCGATGCCAGAAATTCGCGGCGCGATTGTGTCATGGTCGTCTCCTAGCGGCTCTTCTGTTCCTGGGCACGTGCCCCGGCGAGAATGCCGTACAGGCCGAAGTTGTCCTCGTGGCAGGCGTACTCAAAGAGCGTCCCGGTCTTGTTCCAGGCGATTGCCGCCGACCAGGGTTTCGTCCATGTGGCCGGGTCGCTCACGGTGAATCGGTAATCGATGTGGTCGTCGGCCACGCGCGTCCACCGCTCCACCACGCGCAAGCTCTTTGTGGCTCCCTGGAAGGTGGCGCGCTCGCTGAAGTTGGTCGTTTCGACCACCAGCGTATCGCCCTCCCAATGGCCGCGGGAATCCCCAAGCCATTGAGGCACGCTCTGATCGAGATGGGGACGCCCGTCAAGCGGGATGATCCGTGTCTCGTGCATCTGCTCCTGGACGATGGCCACGAATCCGGGCGTTTGCACGATCTCGTAGTTATTGTCGTATCCGGTCGGAACTCGCGGCAGCGGGGCGCGTATGATGCATCGCGTGTACAAATCGAGATCCTCGGGGCCATCGTAAGGACCGTCGGTGCGAACGGCTTCATTCCGGCTGGCCTGTCTTTGCCGGGCTTCTGGAGTTAAAGCGGGGATTCGTCCGTCCGGTGGATCATAAATGAGCGAAGTCCGTCCATCGGACCATCCGCGCTCCCACCAAAAGTTGTTGTAGGCAGCGTCAACATCTTCGGCCGAGCCGCGTGCACTGCGCTTGTCCGTGCCGACAGCTGTTTCCTTATCCTGCTCCGCCCGCTCTTGCGGCGTCAGAAACTCTCTGCCCGCGTATTTCGCAGGCCGCTGGAGCGGCGTCGTCGTGGCGTTCGACCACGATCCCTGCAGATCGGGATCACCCCATGGCGTTCGCCATTTCTTTTGTTGAGCCGCGGCCGGTACGGAAACGAGTAACGCGACAACGATCAGTCGTGCACCAATAGACATGCTTCCTCACTTTTGCTTGCGAAGGTGTCCGTAGACCAGTTCTTCCGCAAACGGGACACACTTGAATTCCATGAACTGAGCATTCTTGTCCAGGCGGCGATAAAGCGGAAAACTCATCTTCCAGGGCCGCGTAAAAACCTTGGGGTCCTCGATCGTGGCTTCGTAACGAAGGACGTCCCTGCTGACAGGAGTGTAACGTTCGATGACATGTAAGGCGTCGCTGTGGAAGTTTCCGGCCCGGTCGAACCACGTTTTATCGTTGAAGCCGGTTACGTCAACGACCAATGTGTCTCCCTCCCAGCGGCCTGCAGACCAGCCCATATAACTCTCGTTAAGAGCCGGTTCCACCTTCTCCAGCGGGATGATGCGGCTCGCACTCGCAAACTCATAAGCGATGACGATCTTCTTGTTCCCCTGAATAATCTGAAATGGAAAAGGCATGTACGTGGCGCGCGGCACGCCCGGAAGATAACACTTGGCTTCGGGATCCAGCGGCTCGAGCCGCACTCCGTCGGAGTTGGTACGAACAAACCGATTTTCAAAGTTGTCTTTCTTTTGCGCCAGCGCCCACGGCTGATAAGGGATCTCGTTGCCTTCCACGATTCCCGGCCCCGCGGGCTGCGCAAATAGCGCTCCGAATTGGGACGGTCCGGCTTGTGCGGCATGCGCCCGGATATCCCAGTTTGCCTCGGTGAGCGCCTGCCAGAGACCGTTCAAGTCCGGATTTACTGTTCCTGCCAGGCGTGGCGCTTTGTATGCGGGCGAAGGAGTCTGCCCCGCAACCGGAACAGCGGCAAACAAGAGAATGGCGATGACCAGGTTTCTCATGTGAATAGTGATGCTGCTTATTATTGGACGGGCGGGAAGCTACGTCTACAAAAAGGTGGGAGCGGGGGAATTAGCCGCCAATGACGCGAATTACGCGAATGGGCGCATAAGAAATCGTTGATGCGCCCATTCGCGTAATTCGCGTCATTGGCGGCTAATTCCTCCTCATGAAATCAGAATTGAATCAGGATGCCGACAACGTTGCTCTCATTGCCGGCTGCATCCGCGATCACGATGTAGAAGGCCGCCTGCAGGCCGCTTGGTACGCTCGACACACCGGGCGGCTGAAACGTACCTCTGAGCGTGCCGGAAGCCTTATTGAGCAGCGCCGTCCCATCCAGGCTGATATTTCCGGCATCGACTCCGTTTCCATCTCCGAAATCGACTCCAGCCGAACCCTGAACCGTTGTCGCGGAAGCGGTAGCGGCGTCGGAATCGAAATCGGTGATATCGATCTCGAAATTCACCTGCGCAGGCGATCTCTGCGCTCTTGTGACACGAAGTGCAGTAATGGAAGGCCGGTACATGCCGTTCGAATCGACCGGGAGCGTTGCGATTTTACCGGAGCTCAAACGCAGCGCAAGCGCCGAGAATGCGGTTGAGCTGTGCATGGAGAGCGCGCCGTCAAAATCGGCGACTGAAGCAAGCTGTGGAAAGATCTCCGTTACAAAGCGCGCCAGGTGTCCGTTAGGCGGCAGCGTGATGTCCTGGGTTGCCGATACGAAACCCATCCGGTCGAATAGTTGAAGCGTGATCGTGCTGGACGTCGTCTGAGAATTCGCGAAAGCTACACCGACAGTTCCCAGGTTGGACTGGCTCTTCACATACACCAGGCCGCGCGTGGTAGGAGGGGACTCCAGCACACTCGCCTCAGACGCCAGACTTGCGCCATTGAACGTCTGGAAAACCGCGTTCGCAATAAGGTGGACGTTTCCGGACAGCGTCAAACGAATCCAGCCACTGCGGAGCGTGTCGTCGCCG
>QHXD01000519.1 GCA_003223895.1 Acidobacteriota bacterium | reverse complement strand
CTGCTGAAGAGTGATGCCGTAAGCTTTCATTTTGGAAAGATCGGGCTCCACCTGGTACTGCTTGATGAAACCACCATAGGTCACAACATCAGCTACGCCCGGCACGGTCTTCAGTTGCCGGGCAACCGTCCAGTCCTGGATCGTCCGCATTTCCGTGGGAGAAAGGTTGCCTTTGATCCGGTATCGGTAGATTTCGCCGATCGGCGTCGCCAGCGGTCCCAGTTCCGGAGTTACACCCTTGGGCAGATCGACGTCGCGCAATCGCTCGAGCACCTGCTGCCTGGAAAAATACGCGTCAACCGCATCGTCGAACGTGACGGCAATGAACGACAGTCCAAACTGTGTGTGCGAAAAGAGACGAACCGAATGCGGAATTCCGCTCAGACCGATCTCGACTGGAATCGTGACCTGCTTTTCGACTTCTTCAGCGGCGCGGCCCGGAAACAAAGTGATGACTTGAACCTGGGTATCGGTGACATCCGGAAACGCCTCGACCGGCAGAGATCTGAAGGCCGCCACTCCACCTGCAACGAAGAGCGCCACCAGCAGAATCAGGAAGAACGGCTGGTCCAGCGCGAAAGCAACGAGACGTTTGATCATTTCTGTTTATTTCCCATCGGTGCCAGTGTTGAGCAACAGAACGCCGCTCGTCACAACACGATCTTCGGCGCCGAGACCTTTTTCAATAACGGTGCGGCCCTGAACCTCTCGTCCCGGCATTACGGAACGCCGCCGGAATCGTCCGGTAGACTCTTCCGCCAGGACGAATGAATCCGAGCCCTGGGTCAAAATTGCAGTGGAAGGAACAGTAAGAACCTTACGTTTCTCCGCCTGGCCTACGCGAATGCTGGCGAACATTTCCGGTTTCAGCAATCCACTCGAATTGGGAACCAGGCAGCGCACGTGGATGGTCCGCGTCGCCGCGTCGACGGTTGGATTGATGGCCGAGATGCGTGCAGGAAACTTCCGATCCGGGTACGCAGGCACCGTAATTTCAACCGGCGCGCCCACGCGAATCTGCGGCAGGAGGTTTTCGTAGATGTCGCCGTTCACCCAGACGGTCGAGAGATCGCTGATGAGATAAAGAGGGTCCGGTGTATCGGGCTTGATGTACTGACCTGGGCCGACTTTGCGATCGACGATGGTCCCTGCCAGCGGTGCCCGGATGACGATTCGACGATCGATCTGATCGGTGACGGATTCTTCGAGCTGCGCAATCTCATCCGTACTCTTTCCAAACAATGCAAGCCGGTTCCGCACGACCGACACAGCCGCCTGCGCGCGGCGCGAGTCTTCGCGGGCCCGCGCCAGATCCGACTCGGCCGCCTGCAATTCCTTGGTCGCCAGAGCTTCCTGCGCGTTGAGACTGCGGGCTCGCTGCGCAGCCTTTTCTGCAATATCAAGGGCTATCCTGGCCTTGTCCGCATTTGCACGCGCTTCCGAGAGATCGTTGACGGCCGCAACCAGATCCGGGGATTCAACGTTCAGCAGCGGCTGGCCCGAAGTGACCAGATCGCCCTTGTTGACCAGGACGGACAGCACGCGGCCGGCGTAAGGTGCAAAAACCGGAGTCATGCGATCTTCGTTGAAGCCGACCTTGCCGGTCGTTTCGAGATCCAGATCCATGAATGTCTCATGCACCGCTTCGACGCGGATCTGTTTCAACTGTTCCGGTGTCGCTTCGATCACGTCACTTGATCGGGACACAGAAGATTGCGGTAGCGGGGCGTCTCCATTTCGTGCGTCCTCGCGGCGCACGACTGCGGCCGCAATCAACAACACAGCCAGGACCAGGGCTACGATGATCAGGTATCGCCGTCTCGTTGACCTCGGAGGCGGCGAAGCCGGTCCCGTTTCTTCCGGGGCCTGCTGTTGTTCGGTCTTTGTGTTCAAGTCATCCATGCCTGTCTTCTCCTGCTGTGGCTACCGCAACGAGCGGCCCGTTGCCTGCTCCAAATCCCATAAGGTCATCTGGTAATCCGAGCGCGCCTGGTTGTAGGCCGTCATCGCCTGGCTGTAGGCGCGTTGGGCGTCAAGCAACTCGAACAAACTCGATGCGCCTTCCCTGTAGCTGAGCGCAGCAACGCTGCGCAGTCTGTCCACCTGCGTAAGATTCGTTGTGCTGTAGAGATCCAGAACCCGCCGGGCCGAGAGATACGCTTGATAGGCCTTTTCGACATCGGTGATTGCCTGAACTTCCGCCTGCTTCACCTGAGCCTCGGCGGCGCGCTTTTGCGCTTCGGCCTGCGTGAACAGCGCACGCTGATTGTTATTGATCAAAAGTGGAACCTGGAGGACGAACCCCAAAGAATGATCGTTGCCGACGCGCTGGTACTCATAACCGGTGCTCACATCGCGAATTCGCTGCGCATAGGCTAGCTGCATCGCGTTTTCTGCCGAGGCCAGCAGATGCCGCGCGGCAAGCACATCCGGCCGTTCGGCAAGGGCGATGGATCGCAGCTCGCTGAGGCTTTGGAATAGCGGCCGGTCGTCGAAATCACTGATGAGGTCCAACGTGGCGTTGCTGATGGAATCCGGGATCTGCGAGTCGGCTGCTTCGGTAGAAACGGGTCGAAGGCCCGGTGTCTGCGCAATCGTGGGTGCGATGTCCTGTTCACGCGCACCAAGGAGATTGAGCACATCGCGGGTAGCGGCGTCATAGCCGGTTCGCGCCTGCAAAACGGCCTGTTGATATTGCAATCGGCCGGCAGTGACCCGGTAAATCTCAACCCTGGCAATGTCGCCTTGATCGACTTTGACCTGCGTCAGAGCCTGCGTTTGCGCGTACTGTTGTTCGGACGTTTCGGCCAGCCTCAGGTTTGCGCGTGCCAGTGTCGCCACGGCGAAGGCCTTGCGCAGTTGATACATCTGCGTTCGGACCGCGTCGAGCATCTGTGCCTCGGACGCCTGGAGCTGCTCACCCGCCAGTGAGGTTCGTAATTCTCGCTTGCCGCCTCGTTCCCAGATTTTGTCGATGCGCAGCGTGTAGACTGGATTGGCACCGGCATCAGGATTCGTGTTCAGCAGCCTCGGGAAACTACCGCGGATCGGGGAGTAGAACGGAAGCTGCTCTGCGCCGATCGTCAGCACTGGATTCGGTTTGTAGCTGGCGATTAACCGGCCGGCCCGATTCGCGTCAATCTGATATCTCGCCGCGAGGACTGTGAGGTTCCGTTCAATGAGCAGATTCTCCGCCTGAGGCAGCGTGAGTCTCCTGGGTAAAGCAGACTGCGACTCTGCCGCCGGCACCAGCGTGATCAGAATTCCTAATGTAGCGAGCAGTACCTGTAAGTAACCGGTTCTGAACATTTCAAAACACCTTGCATGGGGCACGCGCCGACAGGCCACGCGCAATACAAGCGTGACCTATCGGCTGTTACCGCCGCGATTTCAAGTATTCGAAGAAAGAGAGACTGTCAGGAGAGTCTTGAGGGAGGGCCGCGTTTTCTAAGAACAGACAAACAGGGTGAGTTGACGGCCCGCACTTGAGTCGCTGAAAAGGGGTGTGTTGACGGAACGAGGTAGGGATTGTACGCGACGGTGCGTGGACCGGCCAAACTTGTACTGAGCAGAACACATGAAAGTTCTCCGCCGTTCGAGTTGCCGGTTAATCCTGCAGGGTGGCCCCTCAGGAGTGTTTGGATGCGATGAAAGTCATGTGCCGGCTCCCTGGCAATCGAGAAATTTCCTCGGCCGTCGCCGTACCACATGACGAATTGTGCCGGATCGCCCTGAGAAACCCAGATCAGGTCGGTATCGCCATCGCTATCTATATCGCCCGAAACCAGACGGCCACGATCCAGAACACCCGAGTCGAAGGACAACAACCTCCAGGCGGACTTCCCCAGAGTGATGCGGATTTTCTTGAGCGAACCGTCGGAAGACAACGCTGCCTGGTCCAGCTTGTTGTC
>QHXD01000496.1 GCA_003223895.1 Acidobacteriota bacterium | reverse complement strand
CATTCGGGGAACAGTGCCGAGCGGCGTCAACCGCCCCTCTGCGCTCAGGACTTTCACCCGGTCGCCTTTGAAGGTGCCGATCGAATGCGCCAGCTCTTTCCCGATAATGATGGAGTCGTCCTTGAAGTCGTTGATGCTCCCCTCCACCATGTTTGCGGACAGCGCGGACAGCTTGCTTTCCATCTCGGGCAGAATGCCCTTCAAGACGACACCTTTATTCTGCACTCCACTCGAAATGAGAACCGTCTGATACACTGCAGGCGCTGCGAACACCACACCGGGTACCTGCTCGACCTCTTTTACAACCTGCAGGTAGTCCGCAATCCCCCCTTGATCCCGCCGCAAAAGATTTACATCCGCCTGCGCGCCCAGGAGCTTTTTCCGGAGATCTTCGGTGAAACCGGCATTGATTGCGAGAGCAATGATCAGCGCCGCCACGCCCGCCGCCACACCGACAATCGATATGACGGTAATCAAGGATATGACGGCCTGCTTACGTTTGGCCTTGAGGTATCGGAGAGCCACAAGTAGTTCGAATTTCATAGCGTCATTGGCGTAATTCGCGGCTGGTTTTCACTCTGGCCGCAAATGCGGAAACAAAATCACATCGCGTATCGACGTCGAGTTCGTCAACAACATCGTCAGTCGATCCACGCCGATGCCTTCCCCGGCAGTGGGCGGCATGGCGTAGCTGAGGGCGCGGATATAGTCCTCGTCCATCTGGTGCGCTTCTTCGTCGCCCCGCTCCCGAGCCTGCAACTGCGACAGGAAACGTTCGCGTTGATCGACCGGATCGTTCAACTCCGAGTAACCGTTCGCGATTTCCATTCCACCGATGTACAACTCAAAACGCTCCACAAGACTTGGATCGCCGGCCTTCGCTTTCGATAGCGGAGACAGCTCGATTGGATAGTCGTAGATGAACGTAGGCTGGACGAGGTGCGCTTCGGCAACGGTTTCAAACAGCAGTCCGATGAGAGTTCCCAGCGGCATCCTCGAATCGACATCGGCATGCAATTGCTTCAGCAGACGCTCGACCGCCGCCCGATCCTTCAATGTCTCTTCGGTGATCTTCTCCGGACTGAACTTCAGGATCGCTTCTTTCATGGTCAGCCGCGTCCACTTGCCGAAATCGATCGGCTGGTCGTCGTAGGTAATCACGCGCGAGCCGCATACTTTTTCCGCGATTTCCGTCAGCATCTTTTCCGTCAGATCCATCAGGTCGGTGTAATTGCTGTAAGCCTGATAGAACTCGAGCATCGTGAACTCGGGATTGTGCCTCGTCGAAATCCCTTCGTTCCTGAAGATCCGGTTCATGTCGTACACGCGATTCAGCCCGCCCACGATCAGTCGCTTCAGGTACAACTCGGGCGCGATGCGGAGGTACAGCGGCATGTCGAGGGCGTTGTGGTGCGTCTTGAAAGGCTTGGCCAGCGCCCCGCCGAAAATGGGATGGAGCATTGGCGTTTCGACTTCGAGATATCCCCTTTCGTCCAAAAACGACCGCAGCTCTCGAATGATCACGCTACGCTTGATGAACACCGAACGCACTTCCGGATTCACAACCAGGTCCACGTAGCGGCGCCGATAGCGAATCTCGACATCCGTCAAGCCATGCCACTTCTCGGGCAGCGGCAAGAAACACTTGGCGAGGAAGGTGATTTCGTTCGAATAGATCGTCAGCTCGCCGGTGCGGGTCCGGAACATCGTGCCTTCCACACCGATGAAGTCGCCGATGTCGAGCAGGTGGTAAAGCTGAAAGTCGCGTTCCGGGAGCTGATCCTTCTTCGCGTACACCTGCACCTGGTCCTCGCCGTCGGAAAGCGCCATGAATCCAGCTTTGCCGAAAGGGCGGTTCGCCAGAATTCGGCCGGCAACGCGAACCTTCTGTTTTCCGTGTTCGAGCTGTTCCGCAGTCTTCTCCGCAAAGTCCTTCACAACCTGGCCGATCGTATGGGTGTATCGGTAAGTATTCGGGTACGGGTCATAGCCGAGTTCCCGGATCTGCTTCAGCTTCTGAACGCGAATCTGTTCGAGTTGTTCCATGTTGTAATTAGCGGAAGCTACCTTTCCAATTCCTTTTTAATGCTATCCAGGATGCCATTAATAAACTGCGGAGACTCCTGAGAGCTGAAGCGCCGGGCAATTTCGATGGCTTCGTTGATGACCACGGTTTTCGGAGTCTCCTTATCGTAAAGGAACTCCTGGGTGGCCATTCTGAGAATATTGCGGTCAACGATCGCCATCCGATCCAGCCGCCAGTGTTCGGCGTGACGCTGGATCAGGACGTCGATTTCCTCAACATGCTCAACCGTACGAGTTGCGAGAAGGCGGGCGAAATCCACAACGGCCGGCGGTTCATCGTGGTTCTCGAAAAATGCCGGGGCGATCTGGTCGATCGGGTCGCGGGTGATGTCCCATTGGAACAGCATCTGCAACGCATACTCTCTGGCTTTTCGTCGAGGTCCCATTTCTTAATGTCGGGCCCACCGGCCGGCTTCGCGCGGAATTTGCTTGATGGCCGGCCGGTCCCCCCACATCCTTTTCAGATCTGCCGAAGCACATTGATCATCTCGAGAGCGGTCGTCGCCGCTTCAAACCCCTTGTTGCCGGAATCGTTTCCAGCGCCACCTGTTCCAATCCGTGGGTTGCCGCGTTCGATATGTATTCGAAATGCGGCGTCTCGCCCCGCAGCACGCAACCCAGAGCGACGATCGCATCGTACTTCTTCGAGAGGGCCGCCCGCTTCGCCGCGAGCGGCAGCTCAAAGGCCCCCGGAACACGAATCACGGTATTCTCATGATCCTTGAGCGCCCGTTTCGCGCCGGCGATCAGCCGATCCACAATAACGGAGTTGTACTCGCTGGCAACGATGGCGACTCGGCTCATCTTCCTTTAAAGTCCGGCGGCCGCTTCTCGAGAAATGAGCGGGTGCCTTCCTTCATGTCGTCGGTGGCACAGCACAAACCGAACAGACTGGCTTCAAGGAATTGCCCTTCATCGGTCGTCATTTCCATCCCGCGATTCACTGCCTCGATGCACAATCTTAACGCCACTGGAGCGTTGGCCATAATCTTCCTTGCGATAGACTCCACCGTGGACATCAGTTCCGCCTGCGGCACCACCTGATTGACGAGTCCGATCCGCAGCGCTTCCGCCGCCGGCACCATGTCTCCCGTGAGCAGAATCTGCAACGCTCGTCCCTTTCCGACCAGTCGCGGCAAACGCTGGCTGCCGCCATATCCCGGAATAATGCCGAGCTTCACTTCCGGCTGGCCGAGGACGGCGTTCTCCGACGCGATCCGGAACGTGCAGGCCATCGCCAGCTCGCAGCCGCCGCCCAGCGCGTAGCCGTTGACTGCCGCGATGACAGGCTTCCCGAGCCGCTCGATCGAATCGAAGACGGCCTGACCTGCCAGTGCGAATTCCTTTCCTGCGACCGGCGTCTGCGTCGCAAGTTCGTTGATGTCCGCACCGGCGACGAAAGCCTTGTCGCCTGCTCCCGTAAGAATGACAACGCGAACCTCGTCGTCGCTTTTTGCCTGTTCAAAAGCGCTCTTGAGCTCCCGGATCGTCTGCGCATTGAGCGCGTTCCTGACGGCCGGCCGGTTGACTGTGACATATGCCAGACCGTTCTTCTTTTCGTAGATGAGATTCTCAAACATATTTAAATTCGCGGCTAAAACAGCGCCTTCGGGTTTGCCGGATCGCTATAGTCGTAGAAGCCACGCCCCGTCTTCTTTCCATGATGTCCTGCCGCCACCAGCCGCTTCAACAGCGGCGGCGGTGCGAATCTCTTCTCACGGAACTCTTCGAACATAATGTTGGCGATGTAGAGGGTCGTCTCCAGGCCGACGAAATCGAGCAAGGTAAATGGTCCCATCGGATAACCGCATCCAAGCTTCATGCCCTTGTCGATGTCTTCGACATTTCCGGCGCCCTCCTCGAGCGCGCGAATGGCATCGAGCAGATACGGCACGAGCAATCGATTCACGATGAATCCGGATCGATCGGTAGTGCGAATGGGAACCTTGCCCAGACTCACCGCAAACTTCATCGCTTCGTCCATGACGGCCGGTGCCGTCATGACCGTGGCCACCACTTCCACCAGCTTCATCAAGGGCACCGGATTGAAGAAATGCATGCCGATGAAACGGTCGGCGCGTCTGGTTGCCGTGATCATTTCCGTGATCACGAGCGAAGACGTATTGCTCGCGAAGATCGCGCCGGGCTTGACGATTTTGTCGATCGCCGCGAACGTCTCGCGCTTGACCTGGAGATTCTCTGTAATCGCTTCAATGACGATGTCGCAATCGGCCAGATCCTCGAACTTCGTCGTGCCCTTCAGACGTTCCAGCGTTTCGGTTCGCTTTTCCGGCGTAATGGTTTGTTTCTCGGCGAACTTCGCGAGCGACTTGTCGATGCCGGTCATTCCCTTCCTGAGAAACTCCTCGGAAACTTCCTTCACGACAGTCGGGTATCCCGCCATCGCTGCCACCTGCGCGATTCCCGAACCCATCAATCCACAACCAAGAACGCCGACCTTCTGAATTGGCATTCGTCCTCCCTTGAGACGTCACTACAGCCGCGAATTACGCCAATTACGCCAACGTTCGCGTCATTGGCGTAATTCGCGGCTATGTTGCTTCGACTATTAGTGCGATGCCCTGTCCTCCGCCAATACATGCCGCAGCGAGGCCATATCGCTTCTTCCTGCGTCTCAGTTCGTACAAGACCGTCATGGTCAGCCGCGTCCCCGATGCGCCCAGCGGATGGCCGAGAGCGATCGCGCCGCCATTTACGTTGACTCGATTTCGATCCAGTTCGAGCGCCTTCTCGACAGCGAGATACTGCGCCGCGAAGGCCTCGTTGATCTCGATGAGATCGATGTTACCGAGTTTCAGATTCGCCTTCTCCAGAGCGATCTTCGCTGCCGGCACCGGCCCGATTCCCATGATCTCCGGCTGGACGCCCGCGATTCCCCAGCTCACGATGCGGCCGAGCGGCGGCGTTTTCGCTCGATCGGGCGTTGTGACGACGACCGCGGCGCCGCCATCGACGATTCCGCTTGCGTTGCCGGCAGTGACAAATCCGTCCTTCGCGAATGCCGGCTTCAGCTTCGCCAGAATTTCCATCGTCGTATTCGGGCGCATGTGGTCATCACGCTCGAATTTCTCAACCGGCGTGATCTCTTCGTTGAAGCGTCCGGCTTCCCACGCAGCAGCGGCAAGCTTCTGACTTCGAAGCGCAAATTCATCCTGATTTTCGCGGGTGATGCCGTACTTCCTCGCGAGATTTTCGGCGGTCGCGGCCATGTAACAGCCGCAATAGGTATCGAGCAGCGCGACCATCAGCGAATCTTCCAGTTTACCCTGACCCAGCTTCAAACCCCACCGCGCGCCTCGAATCACGTGCGGCGCCTGGCTCATGGATTCCATACCGCCGGCGAGAACCACGCTCGCTTCACCCAACTGGATCAACTGGGCTGCGGAGATGATGGACTGAATGCCCGATCCACAAAGCCGGTTGACGGTAAGCGCCGGCACTTCGACGGGAAGACCGGCCTTCAGCGCCACGTGTCTCGCCCCATAAAGCGCGTCGCCGCTTGTCTGCAAAGCATTGCCGAAGATGGCATGGTCGAATTCCTTCGGCGCGAATCCGGATTGCTCGATGGCGGCCCGGGAAGCCGACGCACCGAGTTCCAGCGCGCTGAGCTCGCGCAGGGCGCCGCCGTACTCACCCATCGGCGTACGTTTTCCAGCAACAATGACAATTTCTTTCATGTTCAAATTATAAGTTAGACTTATCTGTTCTTATCTGAAAGGAGCGTCTCGATGAAAAGACTCTTGATTTTCGCGTTGGTACTGGCTCTCGTCCCCGCCGCGTTCGGACAGACCGCGAGTAATTCCGCCCTCAAGAATCCGGCGGGACTCAAGGAAACAGCGCCTGCGATGTTCAATGTGAAGTTCGACACCAGCGCGGGTGTTTTCGTTGTTGAAGTCCATCGCGATTGGGCGCCAATCGGCGCGGATCGTTTCTACAATCTCGTAAAGAACGGCTACTACGACAATGACCGATTCTTCCGTGTGGTTCCCGGTTTCATGGTCCAATTCGGAATCAACGGCGACCCGGACGTTCAACGCAACTGGCAGAACGCCCGCATTCCCGACGATCCCGTCAAGCAGGGCAACACACGTGGTTTCGTCACATTCGCGAAGTGTGGAGCGCCGGACTGTCGAAGCACGCAACTGTTCGTCAATTTTGGAGACAACTCCGGGCTGAACCGGCAGGGCTTCGCGGCGTTCGGCAAGGTGACATCCGGCATGGACGTGGTGGACAAGATCAACGCCCAGTATCGCGAAATGCCCGACCAGGGCCGCATTCAAGCGGAAGGCAACGCGTACCTGACGAAAGAATTTCCCAAACTCGACTACATCAAGAAAGCAACCATAGAGAAATAGATGAAACCCGGAACTTACGCGCACTTTGACACGTCGATGGGAAAATTCACCATCGAATTATTCGAGAGCCAGGCTCCGAACA
>QHXD01000495.1 GCA_003223895.1 Acidobacteriota bacterium | reverse complement strand
GCGACATTCGTCTGGGTCGCGTCAATGTCCGCAGTAAGCTCGGCAAATGCCACGCTGTGAACGGCTGCAGTGGTTCCCTCCACACCCCGGGTACAATTGTTCGGAGAGGTGCCGGGGCCTAGAGTATCCATCGGGTTACCTGTATCTTTGGTCACGCAGCTTATGATCTCGTTCCCAATCCGGTAGTAACCGTTCGTGGACATATTCGACACAGAGCCAACATCGATGCTGGTCTGCATCGCGTCCACAGGCCGGGAAAGATCCATTGCCATTAACGACGGCTGCGGACCAATCGTCGTCGTATACAAGTCTGTGCTGGCTGTACCCCACGGCGGATAAGGCAAATTGGCTCCGTAGGCTTCCAGGGTGCCATTGCCGTTCAAGTCTTCGCCGGGATCGAGCGTACCGTTGGGTACTCCATCAGTCGAGGTCGGATTCACGGTATCTTCAAATCCAAATTCGCCGGTTTCATTGCCGGATCCATCCCGATTGCCGCGCCGATCGGAGAAATAAACGATGTATCCGTTGTTACTGACTGCCTGAGCTCCGGTACTGCCGGCAAGGGTGCCCGCGAACCATTGCGCCAATTTGGCCACATCCACCTCGACAAGATTCATAATGCCGATTTTGGCATGCTCGCCGGAGCGGGAGTGGTGCGCCAATGCGACTCCCGAGCATCGTAGAGGTTGATTGGCGAATAGTCCGTAGCGGCAATGCTGTTGGTGCCATCCGCAGCGTCCCAGCGCGGCTTTTGAAAGCGAAGGATCGCGTCCGTCTGATTCGTCGAAATCCCATAGTTCAGAATTTCTGTGGTGACGTCCGTCCAGGTCGCGTCTGCGTTCTGGCGTTCGATTTTGATGAATCCATCGATGAGTTCGGCATTAGTGGTCTCATCCGCATTCGCTGCGGTCAGAAATTCCACGTCATTTGGGTCGGCCTGGGCAAATGGCGGACGGAATGTGGGCATCTTCGCGACGCTGTAGTTCCAGGGCGCTCCAGTAATGTTGCCGTTCAAGGGAACGCCGGTATTACCGGGAAGTTTGGCCGTTGTGTCCGAAATCAGTATCCGCAGGCTGGCCTGGTTGTAAAGCCGGGACTGGCCGATAAGTGACGTCGCATCCTCGTTGGCAGGGGCCCTCCTGATGATCTCAATCGTCGAGGCGTTGCCACCCACGAAGGGAAGAGTCAGTGCTTTAGCCCCCGTGTCCACGTTCAGAATGTTGCCGTTGTAGGTAGTGAGAGAAATCGTTGTCCAGTCCTTATTGGGATCCGATGCCGGTCCGCCTTTTTTGCTCCCCTCCCCGATCTGAAGATCCCTGCACGCGCCCGGAGCGGGGTTGCATGAGCCCGTGGACTGGAGAACGTAAACCGGCCCGGTCCTGTCTTCGGACGAAACTCCATTCGCCAGCTCTGCCCGTATCACGTGCGCCGCGACGGTTACCTTTTGCGCTAGTGTGGTACCGCTGCCGGCGGCCAGAAAAAGATTCCCGTTGGTATGAACACGCCCGCCAAAGTTGAAAATCGGTCCAGCAAAGAACGAAAGATCAGAATCGGAAAACACTCCGAACTGGAAGACTGGTATCAACGCGACCTGAACTTCACGGTTTAGTCTCGCTTCGCTGCCGGCGCCCGCCTGTGCGGCGACATCCAGCGTAAACGGAATCACCTGCGCGTTCAGGCCGGCATTCGGACCCTCCGTGAGGGTGATCAGCTTGGACCGGGAAACACTGGCGTTATTCGCGTGCTTGACGGCACCAGTACGGCCAAGTCCGGTAAAATGAGTATCGTCCTTCCCGCTGTATGCGATCTCTTCGGCGGCAACCATGAAAAAACCGCTGGCCGGCCATCCTGCCGTGGATACCACCGTCGCGGTGGTATCCACTGCTTCCAGAGTCGCCCCTAGCGTGGTCGATTGGCCTCCGCTGACCGAATAGATGCTGTAAGTCACTCGATCGAGTTGGGGCTGGGCTGAACTTGCCTGAATGCCGTTAATGGCCGACTGGGTCGGAAAAACCGACTGCTGGAAAAGCTTGGACAAGTCGGAATTCAGTTTTTCCAATCCGGCTTCGGCCGCATAGAACGCGGAGGAGTAGTCGGTATCATTTCGAGCGATCTTTTGTTCGGTGTTCAGAGTACTGATGAATCCGATTACCAGTCCTGTAACAACTACGGTGACAATCAGGGACGTTATCAGGGCATACCCATCGCATCTTGCGGTCTGACTCATAAAAAATCTCCCGAGCTATGAGCCCGTGTATCTGTTCCGGAATGTGGAATTGCGGACGTTTACCTTCGAGACCAGCGAGAACCGAAAATACTTGTTACTCCGTTGCATGACCGAAGGTGAGCGGCCGGTGAGAGACACGCTGACCGAGCGGATTTGGTTGGGAGACGTTGTGGTTGCCTGATTGGAATTTCCGGAATTGGCCTGGAAATCGAATAAATCGAACGCAAACTGCAAATTCTCGATATCGTCGACGATGACCTGAGGAGCCTGCGCGTTCAGAGCACGCATTAACCTCGGATGGACTGCATTGTCGTTGTTGATGTAATAGGTGACGAGGTTGAATCTCTGGGCCGTGGTCGGAGGATATGTTCCGTCACCATTGGCGATGGATTTGATATTGCCATTCGCGGCGTCGGGTTGATTGATGTTCATTGGATCGTTGTCGGCAAAGAACGCCCGGCTGGTAGTCATCGAAACGCTCGTGACGCATCCCAGGGCGGATCCATTCGCATTCGTCAAGACGAGCAGATCCCCACTGAAAAGCTGCATGGTTCCGGCACGCACGTTCTGCACAAAATCGATTTGTATGCCGGAAGTGCTGGCACTGAGAACCGTCCAGACCGGCGACTGCTGATCGATCTGTGTGATGGTCAATGCGTCGGTGGCTATATTGTTCACCGTCGGCCCCGCTCCGTCGCCGGGAGCAAGAATGGCGATCGTGTTGTTGGGTGTGGCCATCGTTCCACCGGCGCCCGGGCGCGTCAGCGCATCGGCAGGCCCGCCATTCGGAACAGCAATGCCTCCGTTCGGCAATCCGGTGCCCGCCATCGTGATGTCGCGAGTAATGGTGTTCATGGCGACCCGAATGTTTTGCTGTGTCTGCATGATCTCGCCCATACCGGCATTCGCTGCAAAGATGGAATTAAGCAGCGTGAACGTTGCGCCCAGTATGACCATCGTGGCCAGATTGGAAATCGCAAATTCAATCATCGTGAAGCCGGAGTTATCTTTTCTCATACTCATGCGAATCGCGAGATATAGCTGCTGACGGTCACGCTGTGCCATACATTGTTTAGTTTGAATCGGACTTCAATCGTCATCTCCCGGATGTCCGGATCAACCTATTTCTGCGAATTGAGAACGTTGCCGATCGTGATTTTCCGCTCGTACTGGTCCAGGGCCCGGACTTCGTCGTCGTCCGTGCCGAACTTTCCGTCGTTTCCCGGAAGAGTGATCGTCTCAATTGGTTCGGATGCGTCATCGGACGTGTTTGCGATACCATCTGCTCCCATTCCACGAATCGGTTGAAAGTCGGTGAGGAAGATTCCACCGCTGACAGTCGTATTCTGGATCTGGGCCCAAGTGATATTTTGCGTGCTGCGCGCCGTAAAAACGCTTTCCAGCGCCTCGCGCGCCTTCTGCTTGGCGATCAACTGTTCCTGCGTGTAGAACATCGATGACATGCCCCGAACCATCGTCATGGCGATTGCCATAAGCGCGATGGTCAGGATGAATGCGGACATCATGACTTCAATCAGCGAGATGCCGGACTGAGGTTTGTTCTCTAACGCCGTTCGACCCAATTTGTCCCCTGAACGTAGTACTGCTTCATCCGGCCCGACGCTCCAGTGAGTGTGACGGCTCGAGCGCTTCCGTTCCCG
>QHXD01000494.1 GCA_003223895.1 Acidobacteriota bacterium | reverse complement strand
CGGTGATTATGACCGTTGAGCTCTTGGGATCGTTTTCGGGGAAGTCCAGATTCGAACGGACGTAGGCGACTCGAGCTTCGTTCAGGAGACGTGGGCCGAAAACGTGCGTTTCACTGATGGCGTGATTCTGCCGGAATACGGTCTGTGCCGCTGACCAAAGGGTACCAAACTGCAAATTGCTCTGCACGTTAGGTTGGTCCCGTTTATCCAGATGGTATCGATATGTGATGTTGTCGCTGTCGCTGATTTTGTGATCGACGCGCGCGACGTTATAGACGAAATTGAAGGGATTCGCAATTGGAAGACGAATGCTTGCCGTTTGAATGGATACACCATTCACGGTCGTGGTCGTCGGATTGTCAAAGTTCTTAACCTGGCTGTAAATCGAAGGCAGAAAACTCATTGCCTGCAGTACTGCTTGCCGGCTTGCTGCCGTTTGACCAGGACCCAGTGGCGCGGTTTGCAGGGCGGCGTAGCCGGCCGGGGTCGGAACAACCGGCGGCGTCGTTGCACCATTGCGGGCGTCCGCAGCTTCTCTTCTCCGATTGAACTCGAGCAATCCAAAGAAGAACGTACGCTCCTTCAGGATCGGTCCTCCGATATCTCCTCCAAACTGGTTTTGGACGAAACGGGGAGTGTCGTTGATCCCAGCCCGCTTGTTGAGCAGGCTTACCGGCTCCATCCAATTGCCACGGTAATAGTCCCAGCCTTCACCATGGTATTGGTTGGTTCCGGCTTTCGTGATGGCCGAAAACTGGGCCCCACTGTTTCGTCCGAACTCGGCCTGGTAGGCGGTCGTCTGCACCTGGACTTCCTGCACGGCTTCAGGGAGCACACGGGATGAATCCACAGTGACGCTCAGGTCGTTGTTGTCCACTCCGTCGATCGTGAAGTTATTGTTCCGGGCGCGTTGGCCGTTTGCAGAGAATTCATTGGATCCCGGAGCACGACTGACGGTAGGCGCGAGCAGCGCCAGGCGAGTAACATCGCGAGTGTTCATGGTAATCGGCAGTTCAGTGACAACACGGCCTGGAAAGGTGCGCTCGATAGTCGCCATCGTCTTGTCCAGCGTGACCCCGGGTGTGTCCACGATTGAAACTTCGGTGGTTACACCGCCCGGGGCAAGACTTTGATTGACGACCACTTCCTGGGCCGTGTTCACGGTAATACTCTCGACCTTGTGACTTTCAAAGCCCCCCAGCTTGAACTCGATGGAATATTCGCCCGGTTCCACTGCTGCAAATCGATAGAATCCGACATCGTTCGTGACGGAGTCCCGCGAGATGTTTGTGCCTTTGTTGGTCAGGGTAACCTGAACCCCCGCCAGGATGGCGTTCGTTGTGTCCGTTACCGTTCCGGATACGAACCCACGCACCAGTTGAGCTTCGACCACTGGAGTCGCGCATAGAAGCGCCAGCGCGAGAACTGCGAAGAGCTTCCATTCTCGGATGTTGAGCATTGAGTTTTCCTCCCGGAATTTATCTTCATGGGTTAAAACTGTCGTTCCGCCCATGATTGAGGCGCTGAAAATTTCAGTAAGCCCTATGTTTGCAAAGTTCTATAAGGCAGGTGCCGTGCCAACTGACCCGGCCAGTTCATGTCATTTAGGGAAGGTTGGCAGAAGAGCGTCTTTTCGTCAAGAATAGGTCTAAATAACTGTCTCAGTTCACCTTGTTCTATGTATTGTCGATGCGGACATAAATTTTCTATGGATAGGTGCCGGTCGGTCGCTGCTTATTCCGTTCCATTTTTCAGAGGTTCTCCTACAAAAAATGGAATCTGTAACCCCAATTGTACCCGTGACGTATTGAGACTATGGAATTTGATCGCGAACTGATTGTTCGCGCGCAGGCTGGGGACAGGTCAGCTTACGAGACCATCGTGAATCAGTTTTCAGCGATGGTTTTTCGTCTGATCAGCCGGTTTTTCAGAAGCCGTGAGGACGTCGAGGATCTTGCGCAGGACGTTTTTCTGAAAGTGTTTGCTCGTATCGATCAAATTCGACCGGATGAGAATTTTCCGGGATGGCTGTCGAGAGTGACTATCAACACGTGCTACGACGAGTTGCGAAAAACCCGGCGGCGAAAGACAGCGATGGAAACCTACGGTCCCGAACTTACAGCCGAAAAGTCGGTTGCCCCGACGGAACCGGAAACGCTTGGCAAGGCCAGGCTGGCCCTTCAGGGGCTGGATCCGAAGTTGAGGATCCCGCTGGTGCTGAAGGAAATAGAAGAATTGTCGGTAGAGGAGATTGCCCGAACCATGGGACTAACCCAGACGAACGTGAAAGTTCGACTATTTAGAGCTCGGAAGAAGCTCGCAAGGATTCTGGGTGTAGACGAGGGAAATAAGAAATGAATCCACTAAAAGATCTATTTGATGACGAGCGGAAGAGAGTTTTTTTGCCAGGCCCATCTTTTACGGAGCGCGTATTGGCCCGCCTGAATGAACTCAGGCTGCGGGAGACGGGAATCTGGGACATCGTTCCAGGCTCGACGCGTCCCGTATTCGCCGTCGCGCTGATGTTGATCCTATGTTTCTTCATTGTCCAGTTGATGGTTCCCCTGGTGCCGCAGCGGGGAATGATCGAAGCGTCTCTTGAGGCGGAACAGAGTCCGGCGGAGAGCTTCCTGTACAACGAAACCGAAGTCCCGAGCCGGGAAGTCATGGAACAACTGATCGCGCTGGAGGACCAGCAATGATAGCTCGTTCGCTCAAAGCAAAAATTCTGGTGTTTGCCGTTTTCTTTATCGGTATCGCAACCGGTGTGCTTATTGCGAATTTCTACGAATCCCGCGTGACAGGAACACCGACCGACGTCGCCAACAACGGCGAGCGCGCTCAACGTGCCCGCCGCGACGTCAATCGGTTTCGCGATTATCTTGGGCTGAATCCGAAACAGCGGGAACAGATGGACAAGATCATGGAAGAGACCCGCGGCGAGTTCAGACAACTTCGGGAAGAGACTCAGCCCAGATTCCAGGCCATCGAAATGGAATCCCGCAATAAAGTCCGTGCCATTCTCAACGACGAACAGCTTCAAAAATACGATGAGTTTCGCCGGAATATTACCGAGAAACGCCGAGAACGAGAACAACGCCAGAGGCCTAATAAATAAATATCGTAAAAAACTGTAGGCGCCGGCTAAAGCCGGCGCATACGCCATATTCGAGGGGGTTTCTTCACATGCGGATGCGGAAACTGCTGCCGGTACTGCTGATGCTGCTGACTGCCTCACTGATCTCGGCTCAATCAGCACAGGTCACGTCATCAACACAGGTCAAAGGCCGCGTGATGGATTCAACGGGCAGCATCATGCTCGGGGTTCAGATCAAAGTTTATCAGGGCGACAAGGTCGTCAAGGAAGGAACCACGGCGGCGGCTGGCGATTTCGAGATTCCGCTCGAAGCCGGCGAATACAAGCTGGAACTCACGGCCCCGGATTTCGAAAAGTATACCGAGGTCGTGAACGTCACTCCGGGTATGGGACCCTTGTCCATCACGATGCTGCTCGCCCAGATCACGCAGAACGTCGAGGTAAACACGGATCGTAACGAAATCAGCATCGATCCCGACTCCAGCCTCAACACCACTGTGCTCGACAAAGAGTTTATTGAAACCTTGCCCGACGACGAGGATGAGCTTGCAACATATCTGCAGCAGATCGCCGGTTCGCGCGGTGGAACGGGAGGCGGCGGTAATTTCGTCATCGATGGTTTTGGAGGAGGGCGCGTTCCTCCGAAGGATCAGATCCAGGAGATCCGCATCAATAACAATCCATTCAGTTCGGAATTCAGCGGCGTCGGCTACGGGCGTGTGGAAATTATTACCAAGCCGGGGACCGGCGACTA
>QHXD01000493.1 GCA_003223895.1 Acidobacteriota bacterium | reverse complement strand
CGGCGACGACGCTTTCTTGTGGCTCGAATCCATTGCCACTGACGCGGCTGCCGACAAAAGTTTGCCACACCAGCTGGAGCGGTCCAACACCCGCGAAACCGTCACCTTTTAGCATCGCGCGCGTTCCGACGGGGCCCTGCGTCGGACTGAGGGCCAGCCGGGCATTCGCAATTTTCACTTCGGTTTCCGGCACCGGCTGCCGCGGATATGGCTCGATATAGGAAGCCGGCGCTGAACTTGGGCCGGCTGTCGTCCGGAATGTGAACTCGGGCCGCGGCAGGTAGGCATTTGGCGCCTGCTCGTAGTTCAAATAACTCTGAGCCTGATATCCCGAATAGACTTTAATCGGATGATCACCGGCCGGCCCCACGGCACGAAAACGCGCTACAGCCGATCCGCGCGACGCCGCCGCAGACACAAAACCGACGGCATGGTTGTCCCAGTTGACGACCCATGTGCTCTCCATTGTCCGCCAGCCAAGACCTTTGACGCTCAGCTCTATGGGTGTTCCGATCGGCCCGGAAACCGGACTCATCTCGAAGCTCTGCGTAACTTCGATCCCGCTTTGTGCGACCGGTTTGCCATCGACGAGGGCGGTCACCTCGTGTACTCCACCGTAATCCTCGGGAATCACGAAGCGAGCATCGAGACGGCCGTCGGAGTCGATATTGAATTTGCCGAGCGATGACGTGGTTTCCTTATATTTCTTTCCTTTGAAATGATAGTAGTCTTCGACGACCCAGCCGCCGGCTACTGTTCCCCATTGAAGCTCGGCCGTCTTTCCCGCGGGCAGATCCGCTGCCGCCACACGAACTTCGGCTCCCACGACGGGCCTGTCGACCGTGAGATCCAGCTTCTTGTATCCCACGTTCGAAGCGGATTCCGCGTCCGCCCGCGGTTCGGGCGGCTGCTGCTTGACGGAGCAGCCAGCCAGAAGAAGGAAAAGAAGAACTACTGATCTGGGCATTTGCGCCTCCCCACAAGAATTGCGAAAGTCAGGCTAATTTATTAGTCAAGTCTTGTCCAGCTTGACGGAGTGGGAAATCAGCCGCGAATTACGCGAATTACGCAAATGGGCGCGTCAAGAATCCTTTGATGCGCCCATTTGCGTAATTCGCGTAATTCGCGGCTGATTCTGATATTTTGCAGAGAATATGGTCGAGACGTTCAAAAACTTCGTTGCCGGCTAATGGACAAGTTCTCGAAGCGGCGCCACGTTTGAGAATGAGAATCCCGCTTGCCGCGGGAGCAACATCGCTCTGTTCCAATCATCGACTGCTGAGGATGTCGCACAAGCCATTGCTGCAGCGGACGGCGCTTTCGGGACCTGGCGGCGCGCACCGCTTTCCCAGCGCCAACAACACATTGCGGAGTTCCTGAGATTGTTGAAGGAATCGCGCGAGGAGCTCGCGCGCATCGTCACGCTGGAGAACGGCAAGACTATCCGCGAGTCGCGCGCCGAAGTGGATTCAGCGCTGGTCGAGGGCAGTTACCACTTGAATCAGGTAGCAGCCTTCTACGGCCACACCGGACCGGGTGCGTTCCGGGAAATCACGACGTGGGTCCAGTACCAGCCGCTCGGCGTGGCAGGGGTGATCAGCCCCTGGAACTTCCCGATGAACGTGATGTGCCGCAAGGCACTGCCGGCCCTGCTCACGGGCAACACGGTCGTTTTTAAGCCGGCCTCGTTCACACCATGGTCGGGCGTTTACATGGCGCGTCTTTTCGAGCGCGCGGGACTGCCTGCGGGCGTCTTCAATTGCGTCACCGGCCTCGGCTCATCTATCGGCAACGTTATCGTGGAAGACCCGCGCGTCCGTGCCATCTCGTTTACGGGTTCCACGGTGGTGGGCAAGAAGATCCAGGCGAAGGCCGCAACCAACCTGACGCGGACGCAGCTCGAGCTGGGCGGGAAGAACGCGCTGATTGTCATGGATGACGCCGTTATTGGCGACGCCGTCGAAGCCGCCATCACGGCCGGCTTCTCCAACGCGGGCCAGTGGTGCACCTCTACCAGCCGCCTCCTGCTGCATCGCGCCATCGCCAACGCGTTCTTGAGCATGCTCACCGCGCGCTGCGAGAAGATGAAGATCGGCGACGGGCTGGAAGAGACAACCGACATGGGACCCGTCGCCGGCCCCGACCAATATAAGGATATCTGCGCTGCAATTCGACAGGCGCAGTCGGACGGGGCACGGATGATAGCAGGCGCTGACGCACGCGATTCGGCGGGCTACTTCATCCGGCCCACCGTTTTTGCCGACGTCAAGCCCGACATGGCTTTGTTTCAGGATGAAATCTTCGGGCCCGTCCTGGCCGTCTGCGAATTTGGGTCACTGGACGAGGCACTCGAGCTTGCGAACAACTCGATTTACGGCTTGTCGTCGGCCATCTTCACCAAAGACCTGGGCACGGCAAAGAAATACATCGATGGTATCGAGGCGGGCCTCGCACACGTCAACATGCACACCGGTTACAAGGAGCCATCCATGCCGTTCGGGGGCGTCAAACAATCCGGGGCGGGCCTGCCTGAGAACAGCCAGACCGGCCTGGAATTCTTCGTCGATCAGAAGGCTGTCTACCTGCGAGATTGAATTCGTAAGCTAAAAGCTCAGCCGTCCATTGAGCTGGATCACCCGCTGACCCCGGGTACCGCGTGCCTGCCCAAATGTTCCACTGTTAATGCTGGTGGTGATATTCGACAGGTTCAGCTTGTTCAGCGCATTCAACATGTCTGCCCGAAGCTGGAGCTTGACGTTCTCCCGTATCGCAAAGTTCTTGCCCAGGGATAAATTGAGGTTCCAGAAACCAGGACCTCGAACCGCACCCCAACCGAGACTGCCGGGGCGCGCCGCGCCACCGGACGCCTGGATCACTGGAACCTGGGCAAACGCTGCCAGGTTCAGGTACTGACGATTCGGCGTTTCCCTCCAGTTGTCATTAATCGGGTTTTGACCAGACACGTAATCGGGACGCTGGTGGTAAGCCGAGGTGGTCTGAGTTATTCCCAAGGGCTCTCCCGTTGCAGCGGAAACCACACCGCCGACCTGCCAGGTGCCGACAATCTGCCGGACGATGGAACTCTTCACGCTCGACAGCCTCGGCGTGTCATATCCCCACTCTGCGACGAAGTTGTGAGTCACGTCGCCGGCACCGGGGCTTTTTTCAATCGCGATGTTGTAGAAATCCTGTACGCGCGTATTGTTGTCTCCTTGATACGCGGCTCCGATATCGCCTCCGCCGCCATATGCGAGCGCTTTGCCCCACGTGTAGTGCACGCTCGAGCTCAGGTTGTGGGAATACCGTTTACGAAGCGAGGTTTGCCAGGAGAAATAGCTCGAAGTCTGCGACTCGTCCAGATAGAAGTTTGTCAGGAATTTGGGATTCGGACGAATACCGGTAACACGATCGGGCTCGTTGGGAACGCGATTCAACAGAAATTTCCGGCCCGATACTCCGACGAAAGATGTTTCCAGGGCCAGGTCTGAAGCCAGCTCACGCTGGACTCCAAGCGTGTAATGGAACGCGTACGGGTTCTGGATCTTTGGATTCACCACCTGGAACACGTTCGTAATGCTTTCATCTTTGATCTGCCGCGCGACGACAGCCCGGAAATCGTCGTTGTACATGGGATATTTCAGACCGTATTTGATCGCATCCTGGCGACTGAATATGACACGCCTCGGGGCGTTCAGGGCGTGAACACCCGACCAGAGTGCAGCCATGATCTGAGGGCTGAAGAGGACTCCCGTACCCCCTCGAATGACAGTTTTACCGTTTCCACTCACGTTGTAGGCGAAGCCAAATCTGGGTCCGAAGTTGACGGCGTCGCTCTCATAGGCCTTGTCTGCCGGCCGAATAGGCCCGGGCGTCATATTGCTGATGTTGAGCCCGTCGGGATTGACCATGAAACTTCCCGCTGCGTCTGTTGC
>QHXD01000507.1:471-4412 GCA_003223895.1 Acidobacteriota bacterium | reverse complement strand
GATGGAGAGCCGTTTGCGGTGGGGTAAAACCCGAGGTACTTCCGTATATAAGGGTCTATCGGAACGGCGCTGACGACGCCGTTCGAAAGATTGGTGACATTCCCGGCGCGCACGGCTTCGGAAATGGTGAACTGAGTTTGGGGTGTTCCCTTGGTCTGACGCACACCCTCGTAGTCCCCAAAGAGAAAGAGCTTGTCCTTTAGAATGCGCCATCCTGCCGACGCTCCGAACTGGTTTTGCTTCAAAGGCTGTTTGGGGAGACCGTTGGCATTGTTGAAGAAGTTTGCGGCATCGAGTTTTTCGTTGCGCAGGAAATCGAAGACACTTCCGTGGAGACTGTTGGTGCCCGAGCGCGTGATCGCATTGATCACCCCGCCCGAGGTGAAGCCGTACTCCGCCGAATAGTTGCTCGTCAGTACAGTGAATTCCTGGATTGCGTCCACGCCCAGATTCTGGCCGAGAACGCTCCCGGGGCCCGCGTTGGAATAATCGTTCACGAGCGCCCCGTCCAGGCGATAACTGTTCTGGGTCGGCCTGCCTCCAGAGACGGTCATGTGCAATCCCAGTCCGCGCGAGGCCTGGGTTCCCAGGGGATGTGTGCGGACCGAAACCACGCCGGGTTGCAGCGTGGCGAGAGACGCACAGTCCCGTCCGTTCAATGGCAATTCGCGCAGCGTCGCCGCGCTGACGTTGCCCGAGATCGTTGAATTTGTCAGTTCCACCTGTGGGGCTGCGGCCGTGACCTCGATCGTCTCCACAACCGGCCCGACCACCAGCGCAAGATTCAGTTCTTGTTTCTGGCCAACGGTCAGCGTCAGCCTGGCTGAAGCGGTGCTGAAGCCCGAGGCAGTCGCGGTCACCTGGTAATCGCCGGCATTGAGGTTTGGCAGGGTGTATGCGCCAACGGAGTTCGATGTGGTGCTTGCAGCGACACCAGTCGCGATGTTCGTAACGGAGACTTTTGCATTGGGGACCGCTGCGCCCTCGGCGTCACCGATGGTGCCGGAGAGCGTGGCGCCGGAAACTTGCGCGCGCAATGGACCGGAGGTCAGGATACAAAGCACAAAAATTCCGGAGAAAAGCACGAATCTGATCGTTTTCGGACTCATCTGAGGTCCCTCCTGTTCGATCTTGTGGCTATGGCACGTGGGCAAAATGGTCAACGCAAACCTCCTCGCAATTACTCGAGGTTTGCCTGACCGCAACAAATTTCTTACGTGTAAGGTAGGCCCGGGTTTAGCACACTCACTGCGAGGAGTCAACGAGAGCTTGAAATCCGGAACCTTTCGCTCTACCCTCATCGACACTAAAACGATTCTCACTGCACAAACTGGAGCATTACGAAAACCGCGATCAAGAGGATAAGAAAATGAAAACTTACCTGTCGATTTTCTTCGCTTTGTTGATGACCTTCATTCCGGGAGCGCAGGGCCAGCAGTCTCCGGCCACGGCGCCACCACCGCTGGCGCCCATGACGACAATGTCAGGGCTTCTACGGCTGGTTCAGACCATCCCATTGCCCACCGAAGGCTACATGGATCACATTGCTGTCGATGTCAAAGGTCAGCGCCTGTTCATTACAGGCGAGGCCAATCGGAGTCTTATAGTTGTGGACCTGCGCGCAGGGAAGGTGACCCAGGAGGTCAAGGGGCTCGGAGGGAATCCTCGCAAGCCGTTCTATCTTCCCGAAACCAACGAAATCTGGACAGACCTTGGCGACAACACTGTTGTAGCTATTAGCGGGACTACTTACGAAGTAACTAAAACTGTCGCGTTGACCGGTGGCAAGGGTGCCAAGGGGCGGACGCCGGATAACGGCGCTTACGACCCTGCCACCCATCTGTACTACGCAGCCATCGTTACGGGAGGAGGAAGTACGGATGGTTCTATCGAGATAGTTGATACAAAGGCCGCCAAATTAGTGGGCAGCATCAAAATGAATGGCTCGGATCCCGGAGGCACCTCCATCGAGCCTTCGGGGAAGAGGCTGTACGTTGCGATGGGAGATGTGGTGGGAGGTGAGAGTCATTTGAAGGTCGTGGATCTCGAAAAACGCTCCGTGATCGCCGAGTGGCCCATCACTGGAGGCCCGGCGCCTCATGCCTCGGGTCTGGACGCAGCCCATCATCGCCTGTTTGTCGGCAGCCGGGTCAAAGGCGGACATCAGTATGAGCCTGGGAAGCTGGTCGTCATGGATACAGACACAGGAAAAGTGGTTCAAGCCCTGGACAGCGTGGGAGGCGCCGACGAAGTCCAATTCGACGCGGCAACCGGACGCATCTACTTCGTAGGGACAACCGGCACAGTGGCTGTCTTTAAACAGATGGACCCGAACCATTACCAGCTTATCGGGAAGGTTCCGACCGGAGCGCTCGCCAAGACCGGGATTTGGGTGCCTGAACTGAAGCGCATGTACGTCGCTGTCCCGAAACACGTCATCCAGACTCCGCCCTACGGCACAAGAGACGATATAGTCGAAGAAGCCCATTTAATGGTCTTCGATTACCTGCCGTAATTGGCCTTGCATCACTCATGCGACATCTGGTGACCGGGCATGAGGTCCCAGACACGCCAGAACTCGAGCATATCCGCGGCCGTGCCCACAGAGACGCGGATATGCTCATCGAACAACGGGATTGGCGGCGGCAGCGCGATGTCATTTTTCCTGAAGTGCTCGATGACCTCGATGGCCGGGCCAGCCGTTCCGAGCATCACGAAATTCGTATGAGAGTCGATCGCCCGCACCATCCTTGCGTTCGCCTGATTGAAAAACTCCTGCCGCTCGTCAGCGTTCCGTCTTGCGCTCGCCAGCACATGTTCGGTGTCGTCGAGCGCCGCGATGGCCGCGCTTGCAGCGACGACGTTCACTTCATCTGGAAGCTGATAAGAAGCAAGCCGTCGCGCAGCCTGTGGAGTGGCGACGGCGTATCCGACTCGCAGTCCTGCCAGGCCGAAAATCTTTGAAAAGCTGCGCGTGACGATCACGCGGTTGTCGTCCAACGGACGATCGATAAATGAGGCGTAGTCCGCGGACTGGCTGACGTAGTGATGGTAAGCCTCGTCAATCAGAACAGACGTCGTCGGAGGAAGCGATCGAACAAACGCTTCTATATCTTCCCGGCACGTGAGGGTGCCCGTCGGATTGTTTGGATTGCAGATGTAGACCAATCCCGTCGTATCGTCGGCGCGCGCCAGCATTGCGCCGAGATCGTGGGAGTGGTCCCTGGCCAACGGAACCGCGATCACTTCCGCTCCCGCGCGCTCTGCAAAGCCGCGGATCGAGTCGAACGTCGGCTTCGCGAGGATGAGTTTTTTTCGGTATCCGGCGAAAGCGTCGACAGCCATTCGCATGATTTCGCTGGAACCGCACCCCAGAACTACCTGCTCTGGCGCGACGCCGTGGTGAGCAGCGATCTTGAGCCGCAGCGCTTCCGCTTCCACGTCCGGATAACGGTTGGCCACGTTGAGCGCCGCCTCCTGCATAGCGGCTTTCACTTTTGCCGACGGCCCATAGGCATTTTCGTTTCTGCTCAGCCGAATCGGCCCGCCGGTCTTGCCGGCACCCTCAACGAGCGAAGGGAGGGCGGCCGTCACCGCCCCTGTGACAATGTGTCGAAGAACGTTCCTTCTGGAGATAAGCATATGGTTACTGAACGACGAAGCCGACATTCGCCGAATGGATGCGGCTGCCGCTGGTCCCCGTAATGGTCAACGTGTAGGTCCCCGCCGCGACGTTCCTGTTGCTGTTTACCGTGAGGACAGAGGTCCCGGAATTCACAACGGATGTTGGAGTGAACTTGGAATTGGCAAACCTCGGCTCGCCCGTCACGGAGAAACTCACCGTACCCGTGAATCCCGTGATGGTCACCGTGTACGTGGCGGTCCCTCCTTTGCCGATCGTGGCGCTGGACGGCGTGACGGAGATCGTGAAGTCTGTATTT
>QHXD01000507.1:0-437 GCA_003223895.1 Acidobacteriota bacterium | reverse complement strand
GTGATCGTCAGCGGATAGGTTCCCAACGGTGTCGAGGCACTCGTTGAAACGCTCAGAGTCGTTGAACCGGAAGTGTTGACGGACGTCGGATTGAACGAGGCAGTGGTTCCCGATGGCAGTCCACTTACGCTGAAGGCGACCGTTCCGCTGAATCCGGTTCCAACAGTGACCGTTGCAGTGTAAGTAGTGCCTGTTCCAGCCACGACAGTTCGGGAGGCTGGTGTGGCAGTCAGCGAAAAGTCCGGCACGGTGATCGTACGCGTTGCCGGCGGGCTGACGGTTCCAGTGTTGTCCGTCACTCTGAACGAAGCCACATACGTTCCCGGCGTCGAGTACGTCACGTTGCCGGCGGTCGCAGTCGAACTCGAACTGGGATTGCCGCCCGGGAGTGTCCACGAATAGGAACTGATGCTTCCATCGGGATCGCTTCCCGTCCC
>QHXD01000506.1 GCA_003223895.1 Acidobacteriota bacterium | reverse complement strand
TTTGGCATCGTCGGTAACCTCGCTCATTCTTCCAAAGGGAGTTTCGCTGTTTCGCGCGCGACCAACAGAGCGACAAGGGTCACGCACAAAGTTGCTTCAACATACAATGATATCGCCGTGGTTGTGCGATATGTCTGGAACAGACTCGCCATAATCAAAGGTGCGAAACCACCTCCAACGATTCCGGACAGCGTATAAGCCATGGACGAGCCGGCATAACGTACCCGTGTAGGGAACTGTTCGGTCACGAAGGCGGCTTGCGGCCCAAACATCAGGGCATGGATAAGGTATCCGATGACAACCGCCATCACGATAGAAACGGGGTTTGCGCGATCGACCAGGACGAAGAAGCCGAATGCCCACAGCATTGCCAGCACTGCACCGACGGCGTAGACGGGACGTCGTCCAACACGGTCCGAAAGAGCCCCACACGCTGGGATCGCCAGGGCGTTGAAAACGGCTCCAATCATGATCGCCGTCAACGCTAACGTTCGTGACAGATTGAGGACACTCGTCACGTAGGTCAGCGAGAAGATGGCGAACAGCGCATACAGCACATCCGAGCCGACGCGCGCGCAGCCAGCTATCAGCAGCCGCCGCCAATAGAACTTCAGCACATCCCCGATGGGTTTTCTTGCTTTGGCGCCGCTTTCCTCCAGCTCTTTGAACATGGGCGTTTCGTCCACGCCGAGACGGATCCACAGACCACAACCAACCAACACGATGCTGGCCAGAAGCGGTATGCGCCACCCCCACGATAAGAACTCGTCAGGAGAAAGAAGGTAGCTGATCAACGCAATACAGCCGGTTGCCAGCAAGGTGCCAAGCGACGGCCCGACTTGGGTGAATGAGGCGTTTCGTCCACGTTTCTCCTGATCCCCGTGTTCTACCGATATGAGAACTGCGCCGGCCCATTCCCCTCCCAGGGCGACGCCCTGCACGAAGCGCAAGGTCACAAGCAGAATCGGACTCAGGATGCCGACTGAGGCGTAGGTTGGAAGCAGCCCCATCAGCGACGTAGTGAGACCCATTGTTATCAAGGTCACGAAGAGCACGAAGCGACGCCCGAGCCTGTCGCCTAAATGTCCGAACACCACGCCGCCGACTGGCCTCGACAGGTAGCCGACCGCGTAGGTCGAGAACGCCAAAATAGTTCCTGTCAGCGGATCAAACGATGGGAAAAAAAGGCTGCCGAAGATCAGCGCGGCCAGAGTGTTGTAGGCTGTGAAGTCATACCACTCGAGCGTCGTTCCAACCGCGCTGGCTGCTGCAAGCCTGCCGGTGCTTGTTCTTGTGCTGCTAAGATTCTGTGTCGCCAAATAATCGTGGACCATGGCTGTGCTTCTTCGCTTGATGGGCGACTGACCTCGAAGATAGAATCTGACCAGCTTACGTCATTCGCTAAAAACTTGGTATTTCTCCATCGCCAATCAGGGAGACCTTCATGGCAGAAGACAAGGAAAAGAAACAAGAGATTCGCCCGGCGCTGACGAGGCGCGATTTTCTGATCCGCAGCAATGCCAGCGCGGTGGCCATCGGCGTGATCAGCGGCACAGGTTTCGCTTCGACTCTGGTCGCCGAGCCGCAGGCTGGCGCAGCAATGGCTGCCCCGGTAAAGACGCGCCGGGTCACGCTCGACATCGACGGAAGTAAAGAGGAAGTCAACGTCGATGTTCGCGAAAGCTTGTGGGAAACGATGAACTACCAGATGGGCCTGTCCAACTGCAACCTTGGCTGCGACCGCGCCCAGTGCGGCGCCTGCACCATCGTGGTCGATGGCCGGGCCGTGAACTCGTGCACCGTGCTGAGTGCCCGATATGGCCGCGGCCAGAAGATTCTCACCGTTGCCGGCATTAGCAATGGTCCGGGTCTCCAGGGCCTGCATCCGCTTCAGCGCGCTTTCTGGTTCGAAGGCGGCTTCCAATGCGGCATCTGCACGCGCGGATTCATCATGGCCGCGTACCCGCTGCTTCAGGCCAACAAGAATCCGACCACCCAGGAAATCAAGGAAGCCCTGGCCGGCAATATCTGCCGCTGCGGCGAGTACGCGAAGATTCTGAACTCCGTAAAGAAAGCGGCCGCTGACCTGCGAGGGGAAAAGGTAACGTACACGGCGCCGTGGATCACCGATCAATCGAACAGGCCCGCGACGGCGGTTGCGGCAAACGGGACATCGAAGCAGTTTCAGTTCGTCACGGCGCTCGGCACGATCGAGCAGTTTGACGACCTCTCGCTCGAGTTGAAGCAGAAGCCCGGCATTCTCGACGTGTCGGGTACGGAACGAACGATCACGCCGGTTTGGGATCCGGCACGACTTGACGAAGCCGGAGTGCGCCGGATTCTTGCTGAAGCCGGGCATCCGGTGAGGCCTTAGGAAAATGGGACCGGGGGAAGCAGCCGCCAATGACGCGAATTACGAGAACGGGCGCATGAATAATCTTTGATGCGCCCGTTCGCGTAATTCGCGTCATTGGCGGCGCTTCCCCTGATCCCCAGAAAAAGGTGACGATATGGAGCAAAAGAAAGTTGATGCCTTACGAGTAGTGCAGGATCCCGCCTATGCGGCCAGCTTGACGGAGAGTCAGTGGCGCGATCTCAACAACGATCCGGTGTGGAGTGAACTGGTCGGTGAATTTCATGAGATGACCGCTCCCGTGATTACTCTTTACGCGGCACAGCTCGGTCAGGCGGCACCCCGGACACAGACCCCTCCGCGGGCGCCGGCCGCACGGCCTCCGGCCCAGCCAACGCCGCCGGCAAACACACCCCA
>QHXD01000067.1:13494-19586 GCA_003223895.1 Acidobacteriota bacterium | reverse complement strand
TTATCTTGTGCTGTTCGCATCACTCTGGTATTCGTGTCAGCGTCCCTCAGGGACGCCGCAACCGAAACAGATCTCCTACAGCGAGTTCCTGTCCGATGAACGCAACTACAGTGAAAAGACCTCCGAAGCCATCGATGAAGAAGTGCGCCGCATTTCGGACGGACTTTATCTGCGGGCAAAAACAATACTGACAAGCCGCCAAGCCGAGTTGGAGCTAATAGCCCGCGAGTTGATTCTGAAAGAAACTCTGGACCGCGACCAGATCGAGCTGCTGCTCCTCGCTCCCCTGATACAAGCACACGCCTGAGGTGAGCAATTTTGCACAGTTCCAGTGTCGGGTGTGGGACATCGTACGAATCTATTCTTCCAAATCAAAGGAGATCCAAATCTGATGACAGTACAACCGCTACACGACCGTGTTCTGATAAAGCGCATTGAAGAACAAGAAACGGTGAAAGGGGGAATCATTATCCCGGATACCGCCAAGGAGAAGTCTCAGGAAGGCGAAGTGGTGGCCGTTGGAACGGGCAAGACGCTCGAGAATGGTTCGGTCACGCCGCTGGAAGTGAAGAAAGGGGATCGGATACTTTTCGGAAAGTATTCCGGAACCGAAATCAAAGTCGAGGCGCAGGACTATTTGATCTTACGCGAAGACGAGATCATTGGCATTTTGACCCAAGCCGGCAAAGCGGCCGGCACAAAATAGAATAGAGGAGCCAAATGGCGAAAGATATTGTTAACGGTGAAGATTCACGACAGGCAATCCTGCGCGGCATCAATACGCTTGCGAATGCCGTCAAGATCACGCTGGGGCCGAAGGGGCGCAACGTCGTTCTCGAAAAGAAATTCGGCGCGCCGCTGATCACGAAGGACGGCGTCACCGTCGCGAAGGAAATCGAACTGAAAGACAATTTCGAAAATATGGGCGCGCAGATGGTGAAGGAGGTTGCATCCAAGACCAGCGACGTCGCCGGTGATGGCACGACGACGGCGACTGTGCTGGCCCAGGCCATCTTTCGCGAAGGCGTCAAGACGGTAGCTGCCGGGGCAAACCCGATGGCCGTGAAGCGGGGCATCGAAAAAGCGGTTGTAGTGGTTACAGAAGCGATTCAGAAGCTCTCCAAGCCAGTGAAGGGCGAAATGATCGCTCAGGTGGCGACGGTGTCGGCCAATAACGACTCAACTGTCGGCAACATCATCGCCGAAGCGATGAAGAAGGTTGGGAAAGACGGCGTCATTACGGTCGAAGAATCGAGAACGATCGAGACTACCCTGGAAGTGGTCGAAGGGATGCAGTTTGACCGTGGTTACCTGTCGTCTTACTTCGTGACCGACCCCGACCGCATGCAGTGCGTGCTCGAAAATTGCCTTATTCTGATTTCCGAAAAAAAGATCGCCACGATGAAAGATCTTCTGCCGATTCTTGAACAGGTGTCGAAGATGGGCCGCTCCCTGTTGATAATTGCCGAAGACATCGAAGGTGAGGCGCTCGCAACACTCGTTGTAAACAAGCTGCGCGGAACTCTGCAAGCGGCAGCGGTCAAGGCTCCCGGCTTTGGCGATCGCCGGAAGGCAATGCTGGAGGACATCGCAATACTCACCAATGGCCGCCTGATCACAGAGGATCTTGGCATCAAATTGGAGAATATCCAGCAGGCCGATCTCGGCAGCGCGAAGAGGATCGTCATCGATAAGGACAATACAACCATCATCGAAGGCGGCGGAAAACGCACGGCCATCGAGGGCCGCGTCAAACAACTTCGCACCCAGGTCGAGGAAACGACCTCCGACTACGATCGTGAAAAGCTGCAGGAACGATTGGCGAAGCTCGTCGGCGGTGTCGCGATCATCAAGGTCGGCGCGGCGACCGAGACGGAAATGAAGGAGAAGAAGGCGCGCGTCGAAGACGCGATGCATGCCACCCGTGCTGCTGTGGAAGAGGGTATCGTTCCCGGCGGTGGCGTCGCATTCCTGCGGGCAATTCCGGCGCTTGACAAGCTGAAACTGGAAGACGAAGAGCAGATCGGAGTCCAAATCGTGAAACGCGCTCTAGAAGAACCGCTGCGGTTGATCGCCTCGAACGCCGGCCACGAAGGTGCGATAGTCGTCGGAAAGGTCCGCGAGTCGAAGGATCCGAACTTCGGTTTTAACGCCGAAACCGAAGAGTATGAGGATATGATCTCCGCCGGCATTCTCGATCCAGCAAAGGTGAGCCGAAGCGCCCTTCAGAACGCCGCCTCCATCGCGGCCTTGATGCTCACGACAGAAGCTCTCATTTCCGAGACTCAGGCAACAAACGCGGCCGCTGCCCCAGGGGGGCCGATGGACTAACAAAAACGAGGACCGCCTCCGACCAACGAGGCATGTAGACTAAAGCTCGCAGCTCTCCGCGTTCAAGCACCATCAAAGAATTCTTCGGGCAGTAACTTGAACGCGGACATCGAGCCCGCGGTTAGCGGCAATCGTCATTCTGTCGAAGAAGCACATGACGAATCATTTTTGGATTGATCTTGTTCTCGCCGGTCCGGTACCCATCGCTTTGTTTTTTTAGAAACGAATCGTCCTGCTCGGTGTGTTCACGTGCGTTGCATTGATGCTATTCGCTTTGGGCGCAGCGGTTGTCTTCGGCGTCTAGCTTCTCACAAATGCTTACAGGTCCATCTCCTCTTCCGGTCCGGCGAGCACCAGATCGGAGAAAGTCTGCGCTTTCTCGGCCTCTTCCTGGCACCTGATACAGAGATTGGCCCATGGCACGGCTATCAGTCGTTTATCATCGATGTCTTCTCCGCAGCGAACACAATCCCCGTATTGGCCACGATCCAGCGCTTTCAGGGCTTCCTCGATGAATCTTAGTCGATGGAAATCGCTTTCGTTCTGGTGATACAGAATGTCTTTGTTGTGGTTGATCCTCGCCAAATCGCTGTCGTCTTCCGTTTTCTCCACTGAGATTTGTTCCGCAGCAAGCCGGTTCCGGTTGATCGACCGCATCAGTTCCTCGTACTTCGCCATAAGCCGCTGTCGGGTTTCTCGAATCTGCTTGTCTTCCATTCTTCCGCCCTCACCGCAATCTCACCGTCGGAGTCATCCAAGGTGTTGAGAGAGAACCCATACCTGCTTTTCGTTTGTCCGGAGCACGCCACTGACGAAGAGATCATTGCTGCCGTCGTCGTGCATATGTTCGTCTCCGGTTTCGTTATGACCTGCTTCCGGCTAGCTCTTCGGCGCCCTTAAGGGGTTCGGTCGCCGCGGCAGGATGCATGAGCCTCAGGGCGATATCCGCGCCCATCCGCTGGGAATGACCGAGCTCCATCATGAGCATCGCGAGGGGTTCGATATAGCGGGCATTCTGCAGAGGACCGGCGTCCACCGGCTGGAGACCGGCATCAATGATCAAGTCGGCAACTTTGGTTTTCGCCTCGGGATTGTCACCGCAGTAGAAGACTGTCGGCGGTTTGTCGCCAAACAGATCGGCGCTCGAATAGAGAATGCTCGCGAAGATCGTGTTGAATGCTTCAACGACCGCAGCGCCAGGGACGAGTTTTGAGATTTCTTCTGCCGCAGAACTCGTCAGGCCCACCTCGAGGCCACCGGGCCCGAATGGATTCACGCAACTGATTAATGTCTTCCCGTCGAGCGATCCGGCGTCCGAGAGCGCATCCCCGATTCCAGACCACGGCACCGCGAGAAGCACGACGTCAGCGAAGCGAACTACATCCCGAGGCGTACCCCACTGAGCATCGGGTCCAATCTCTTGCGCAAAAGCCCCGAGCTTCTCAGGCCTTCGAGGGTAGTTGAACATCACGTGGTGGCCGTGTTTTGCCCAGAGCCGCCCTAAGCCGGCTCCCATTTTTCCAGAACCGATGATCCCGATTTCCATATGCGAGCATTCTGTCGAAAACGCTAAAGAAGCGCTGTGTAATAGTGCACAGCTTCTCGGCTTTTTTTACCCGCACACTTCTGCTTGAGACGGACCGACGTTGCCAATGCTGCATTACAAGTCCGTCTCTTCTGCTTCCTGGCCGGCCAGCATCATACGTGAGGAAGCGTGCTCCGCCTCCGTCTCTCCCTGGCAACGAATGCACATCGTGGCCCATGGCACGGCATCGAGCCGTTTTTCATTGATGTCTTCGCCACAGCGGACACATTCTCCGTATTGACCCCGGTCCATCGCCTTCATGGCTTCCTGGATGAATCTCAAACGGGCGAAATCGCTTTCGTGCAAGTTATAGAGGAGCTCTCTTTCGTGGCTGATCGCGGCCAGATCGCCTTCGTCTTCCGTGTTTTCGAGCTTGATTTCTTCCGCGGCGAGCCGGCTACGGTTTATCGACTTGATCAGGTTCTCGTACTCGCTCGACAATCGCCGCCGGGTGTCTTTAATCTTCTTTGCGTCCATTCTTCGGTCCTCGGATTCTTCAATACAGATAAATGCCATGGGCAGTGGAGACTATTCCGATAAGCGGAACGACGTCTGTGCAATTATGCACAGTCTTTGTCCTCATTGACGGCAAAACTATCGCTATGAAGATAGAACGCGAAGATGTTGTGGCTTCAGTGATTACGGAACGCGATGCCGCTTTGATGGAGCTTCGGAGGCAGGGACTCACGGTTAGATTGCACAGTGGCTACGTCGCAAGGTCGCCTCTCAGATGACGAAACAACCCTTGACCTTCGAACGCGACACTTTGAGTGAGGCGCGGCTAGTCGCCGGCGTAGCCCATCGCGGGGGCGCCCTGCACGAGCACCTTTCTCCAGTGATTCAACGAATCGACAATGATCAGCATGACCAGGACCATCATGATCGCCGTGCAAAACGAATCGACGTAGCCCTGGGTGGCGGTAACCGGATTTCCGGTTAGCGGCCAGAAGTTATCGCGGATGCTCATATAGCCTGCCGTGAGTGTATTGGTGGCGAGAAAACTCAAAGGTATGAGCGTGACCCAGGCATACTTCGCGCGTCCGGAATTGAGAATCAGGCTCGTGCCTACGCACAACGCAACTGAACCCAGCAATTGGTTGGCGATGCCGAACATCGGCCAGATGGTGCTGATGCTTCCATTCCAGAGGAAATAACCCCAGGCCAGCACCACGAACAGACTGGCGCTGACGTTCGCAAGCAGCCAGTCCGTGCGCGCGAACGGCGGATAGAATTTCCCCACGAACTCCTGGACGATAAATCGTGTGACACGTGTACCCGCGTCTATCGTTGTCAATATGAACAGCGCCTCGAACATGATTGCGAAGTGATACCAGTACGACATCAGGCCTCGCATGCCGGGTATTCCTGTGAAGATCTGCGCCATACCAACGGCGAGCGACACTGCGCCGCCGGTCCTGCCCTGAACGCTCTCGCCCACTTCCTGGGATAGCTCGGGGAGATTCACGATCGGGTACTGGGCCGCAATCTTGGCCTCATATTGCGGAACCGGAGTATTGATGGCGAAGTAGTCGCCCGGAAACATCGATGTCGCCGCGACCAGCGCCATGATTCCGACCACTCCCTCCATCAGCATTGCGCCGTAGCCGATCGGCCGGATGTGCATCTCATTGGAAATCATTTTCGGAGTGGTTCCTGAAGCGATCAGCGAATGGAACCCGCGAACGGGAAAACGGGACCCGGAACGATCGGACCGCCGCCGGCCACGAACTCGGTGAGCGCCGGCATCTTGAAATCGGGATGGACAAACAGCACGCCGATGATGAGGGCGCCGATCGTTGCGATCTTCATGAAGGTGCTTAGATAGTCACGCGGGGCCAGCAGGAGCCAGACCGGCAGCACCGAGGCGGAGAGCGCGTATAACCCCATGATCACGGTCAGTTGATGTTTCGTGAACGTAAGGTAAGAAGCAAGAGCAGAACCTGGTATGAACTTGCCGAACACGACAGCAGAGATCAATGCCACCACGCCGAAAATTGTTGCCCCGCGCACCCCCGTCCCCGGCCGAAGTTTGTACATCCAGACACCCATGATCAGTGCGATAGGGATCGTCATGCCGATCGTGAATGTTCCCCACGAACTTTCTGCAAGCGCGTTAACGACCGCCAGTCCAAGTCCGGCTTCCGCAATGATCACGACAAAGAGGATCGCTACAGCC